>NC_009634.1:1200000-1500000 GCF_000017165.1 Methanococcus vannielii SB | reverse complement strand
AATTTCAAGTTCAACTCCAAGGTCGGCCTCGATTTTTTTCCGTACTTCGCCGTGAGTTCCGATAAGTGCCCCTGTTCTCTCTTTTGGAATCTTCACTACTTCCACGTTCTCATACATAAAGTCTCACCAAACTTGTAAATTAGGATTTTGTAGTTATTAAAAAAATATTAAACTGCTATTAAAAATATATGGTTAAATGTAATTTATATATTCCATTAATTAGTCCCTTAATATGACTTGGCCATTTCTTCATCAATTAAGTCTAATTCTTCTCCTGAAACGAATTTATAAAATTCTTTATAGTCGGTTTTAATTCCTTTGCGTTTAAAGAAACCGCATACATTTTTAACGTCCCTAATAAGAAGTGTTTTAGATAAAGGATGCTGTGATACAACGCCTTGCGAAAAGTCGATATATACTGGTTCATCGTCATTTACCAGTATGTTATACTCTGAAAGGTCGCCATGTACAAGATTTGCTTCTTGGTAAAGTATTTTCATATCTTCCCGAATCATTTCATAAAATTCTTTAAAATCTACTTCAACATCCTTTAATCTTGGAGAAGGAATTCCATCTTCATGTACTAATTCCATTAAAAGTATATTTTCTCGCTTTAAAATTGCTTCAGGCGTTGTTATATAGTCTCCCGCCCTTAAAAGGTTTCGGTATTCCTTTTCAACCCATGCGGTAACAATCTGCCGAGTACTGCTTCTCCTTAAGTGAAATCTTGGGTCCCCCTGAATATATTTCCACATAGTTTTAAAATCACATGTAGAAACCCTATATACTTTTAAAGCGAAATATTCATCGTCTTTATGGGCAGAAAATACTACTGCTTCCTTTCCAGAATTAACTACCCCTGAAATTTCATCCACGTGTTTTCCAACCAGTAAATTATACATATTTAGGAGAGTTCTCTGATCAAAAACTTCATTTTCAGTTTTCAAAGATTCTAAAAACTTTTTTTTCCGTTCTACAATCTTTTTTTGAAATTCTTGGTCGAGCTGTTTTTCTCGTTTAGCTAAATCCATTTTAAGGACGTCTTTCATATTTTATCCCTAACGCATGAAGTCAAGGTACCCTTTCTTAGCTAACCAATCAACCTGTCCTTTTGTATATCTCCATATAATGTCACATTTTTCGTCACTTTGAACTTCCCAAGGGGTTACAATTACAACATCGTCTTCCCTTACCCAGATTTTTCTCTTTAATTTTCCAGGAATTCTTCCCATTCTAAGATGCCCATCCATACATCTTACTCTAACCCTACTTGCACCAAGCATTTGTTCAATTACGCCTAAAATTTCATTATCTGACTCTCTTGGCACTCTTACTCTTGTTTGAGTTACTTCTTGTTCTTGCATAGCTCTCACCTATTTTTGATAATTTTGAAAAACTAGTTGATAAAATATTAATAAATCAAAAGAAAAACGTAAAACGAAAATTCGTTTTTGAATTTAAATCTTTTTATAGTAATGACGTATTAATCATTTATATACTTAATTATGGCGGTGGTAATTTGATAAAGTTAATGCTCGCACTCGATGTATTAGATGAAAAAAACGCATTAAAAATTGCAGAAGAAACTTGTGAATATATCGATTCAATAAAAATAGGGTATCCATTAGTTTTAGGTACTGATTTAAAAATTATTGAAAAAATAAAAAATCTTACAGGTAAAGAAGTAATCTGCGATTTTAAAGTTGCGGATATTCCTTCAACAAATGAAAAAATAGCAGAATTGACTCTAAATTACGCTGACGGGATAATATGTCAGGGTTTTGTTGGTAAAGATAGCGTTTCTGCAATTTTAAACATTGCAAGGAAAAAAAATAAAAAAGTAATAGTTGTAACTGAAATGTCGCATCCGGGAGCTACTGAATATTTAAAAAACGTAGCAAATGATATGGCAGATATGGCAAAGAATTTAAAGGTTGATGGAATTGTTGCACCTTCAACAAGAGTAGAAAGGTTAAAAGAGCTTAAAAAAATTGTTGGAGATTTATTTATAATTTCTCCGGGCGTTGGTGCACAGGGTGGAGATTTAAAAGAAGTTTTAAATGTTTTAGATGAAAATGACTATGTTATTATTGGACGAGCAATATATGAAAGTGAAAATCCAAAAGAAAGTGCTAAAAATTATAAAATGCAAATATCAACATTTTAGCTTTTTTTTAATAAATTGCCACATAACATTTTTATATTTTTGAAAACATATATTTAGTATAGAATAGTAATTTAATAAGGGTGTTGAAATTTTAAAAATGTTTTTTAGGATGATAATTATGCCATTTAAAAAAAGAGCCCAGCTTTCAATTGAGCTTATAGTACTAATTTTTGCAGTACTTCTTGGAGGCGCACTTCTTACTTCAAACATGCTTTCGGATAGTGGGGAGTATAATGAAATTTCAAATGTAAAAAAATCTACATTTTCTGCATTTATAAATTCGGAAGGTACGGTAACTTCAGAATCTGGAAATAATGAAAATACTGAAGAAGAGGGTAATGAAGATGAATCCGAAGAAGAAGAAGAAGATACTGGGGAAGATGAATCTTTAAAATATACTAGAATATATATTAATGCACCGGTAAATCCCACGGGTTCTGAAAAAAATAACAAGTTTAGTGCAGTTTTAGAAGATGGAAGAGTAATTGAATTAAAAAAGAAAGGTTCTGACAAGGGGCTGTATATTGGCGGTGAAGATTACCCAATTATTAGGGGGAATACCGTTGAATTTAATATAACAAAATTAATTATACGAATAAAACAACCTTCACAAACAACTTTATTGGTAAATGAAACACCTGTTGATAAAAATAGTAAAAAATTCACGGTAGAAGTTAAAGAAATTTCCCCAATGCTGATAAAAATTAGAAGAGACAATGGAAACAATTTTAATATTGAACTTAATGCGACAGGAGTTAAAATAAACGTTGATGAAGATGACGATAATGATGAAGATACCTATTCGAGTGTAAATATATATGTCGATAACTTAAAAATTACAGATATAAAAGATATTACAGGATTAGATATTTCTGGAAAAAAAATAAACAATCCTAAGACCGATACTTGGTATGACGCAAAAGAAATTGAATTTATTGGCGATAGTACCCCATTAGACTACCATTTTAGTCATTTTTTATTAAGAACATCTAACCTTTCAGAAACGATATACTCAAAAGTTCCAGTTGAAATGGCAAATAAACAAATTAAAATTGTTTCAAACATTCCTCAAGGTATACGATTTTTGGTTTCCGGAAGTAAAAATTCTGGATATAAAATTACTATTCATTATGATGCAGGTGCAGGAACTACAGGATATGGTGCTACAACAAATAATGTAGATATTACTTTTCAATAACTAAAATTCTTTTAATTAAATATTTATTCTTTAAAATTCTATTTTTATACGGGATATTATTTTAATTTTAAAGAGGGGATTTATATGGCAAAACTTTTAAGGGGCCAAATTTCCATAGAATTTATTATTTTATTGATGGCAGTTTTACTTGTTGGAACTCTTGTTTCTGTTCAAATGACCAAATCTACTTTTGAATCAAGTCCAATAAATGAAGTTAGAAAAAACGTTTTTGGAGCAATTACTATTGGGGGAGTTACTACTGAAGATGAAAAATTTGGATTTTCATTAAATATTTCAGGGCTTAGTATTACCCCAACAGGATCTATTCAAAACTTTGAACTTCATATAAATGACACAAGAAAAGACATCGAATATAGGTACAATATTGAAAAAGGCGATAAAGGACTAATACTTATAAATGGAACTAAAAGTACGCATGTAAGTGTTTATCCCGATCCAGTTACTGGATACGCTAGCGAAGTTACATTTAGGACAAGTAATCTTAATTCATTATTATTAAATACGGGAACTGAAGTACCAATCCCACAATACATTAACAAATTTATAATATCGGCAAATAATCCTGAAAAAAATCCAATAAAATACAGTGTTTCAAAGGATTCTAAAAATCCAAGCTCTTCACAATTATTAGTTGATTTTAAAGGCAATGATGTAAATATAACACTTATTAAAGCAGGTGGTGGCGGTTCAGTATATTATACACTAATAAATAATGCTGATGGGAGTATTAGTATTGTTGAAATTTGAAAGTCATACTAAAATATTAAAGTATTTTACGTGAAAATCATGAAGATATGGATTCGAGGCGGAACGAGCGATGCAGAAAAAATTTCAAAAGAAATTAAAAGAAATTTTAAAAATGTATTTTTAATCGTTACAACAACAACAGAACTTGGCGGGGAAATTGCGAAAAGTTATGCTGATTACGTAATTTCAGAAAAAATGACTCGTGAAAATTTAAAAAAAATGCTTGTTGAAAACGAAATATCTATTTTTTTGGATGCAACGCACCCTTTTTCAGTGAATGCAAGTGAAACGGGCATAAATGTTTCCAAAGAATTAAATATTCCATATATTCGTTATGAAAGACCCGTTGAAACTTTTGAAAACGCATATTATGTGGATAGTTTTGAAAAAGCATCTAAATTAGCGTTAAGTATTTCTAAAAAAAATATATTTTATATGGCAGGAATAAAAAATTTAGAATCGATTTCAAAATTAATCCCTTTAGAAAGATTAATTGTTAGAATACTGCCTGTATCGATAATTGATGCTTTAAAAATTGTTCCTTCAAAAAATATAGTTGCAATGCAAGGCGTATTTTCTAAAGAACTAAATTATAATTTAATAAAGGATTATAATTGTGATGTAATTATAACTAAGGATAGCGGTAAAACTGGCGGAATTTATGAAAAAGTTTCTGGTGCACTGCTAGCAGGGGCAATCCCAATAATTGTAAACCGTCCAAAAATTGATTACCCGTTAAAATTTGAAAAAGTGGAAGATTTGATAAATTATTTAAAAAAATTTAATTAAGGTCACTGTAAGTGCTCTAAATCTTCATCATTTGGTATATATTTTATTAAATTTGGGCCAGGCCTAAGGCCATTTAGTAGTGCCTTATTGGTATAATTTAATATTATATTCAATAATTCATCATATTTTATTCTTAAATTACCTTTATAACAATTCTTTTCATTAAAAGTTGGAGTATCGTCCCGCCTTACATTTTTCCCAGAAACTATTATGGAATAAGGGTCACCAGAATTTACAAGTGTTCCTAAAAATGGATAAACTTTATTTGAAGTTATAATAATTAATACATTCTCAAGGTTAGTAAATGGCTCAAGATATGAATCGAGTTTTTCTATTTCGGAAACTTTTTCAAAAGGAGCATATTTTAAACAAGAGTCTTTTAAATATGTTGTTTTTGCATAAATAAGGTCATAATATTCTAAATATTTAATAGAGTTTTGAAAAACTTCTTTTGAATCATTTACAATTAAATAATCCCATTTTAAAAGTTTTGAAAAACCTTTTGCCTGACTAAAGTCGGAAATTGAAATTGTTTTCATTCCTGTTTTTTCTTGAAACGAAGGAAGTTCAACTTGCTTACCTGCAAATTTTGTAAGCATAAAGTTTATTGGGTATTTTCCACGTCTTTTTCTTTTTTCATTTACTTCGTTTGAGTCAAGCAGTTTATGTATTCTTAATAAAAATTTATTTAAAGCATTTGCAGTACTTTCTGCACGGCGGTATTCTGGTTCAGTACTGCATAATTCCTTAACTGGAACTATTTTTTGTACGTGCCTGCCTTGAAAATACGGGTCACTATCAGAAATTTTATCCGATATCCAGCCACTTTTGTCTGACATTGAAATTACACAAGTGCTATTTTTGCATTTTTGTAAGTGAAATTCGTATCCTTCGTAGTAATTTGGAATACAGTCCCTAATTTTATTGAGGTCGTCTTCTAAAATATCATTATTAACCCGATTAATAACTCTAAATCCATCTTCATCCTTTAAAACAGGTACAAAAAAACATTCCATATATATAGTATTATCTTTAATTTCTAAATCTTCCCCAAGTGCCTTTATAACGCCCATACCTGGAAATAATTCCTTAGGATATCCAGAAATTACGAACGTATCTTCATACGAAATTTTTGGAACTCCTGCCATGTAAGAATTCATCAATCCGCACGAACCATTTTGCAGTATTTTATCTAAATTTTTAGTATTTGCATATTCCAATGGCGTCTTATTCCCCAATTCTTCGTAAACATCATCTAAAAGTCCATCGAGTGATAATACTATAGTTTTCAAAATTCCACGCCCCAATTATGTCAATATTATAATTTATTAATATCTAACTATATAAAGCTAAAAATAAAGAACTGATAGATTATCTATATATTGATTAAAAAAGAAATTTTTAATAGCGTTAAAAAATAACTGTAAAAAAATTTTAAAAAAATAGGTATTAAAATATTAATTTCCTTTCCAGATTCCAACAAACATTATATGGTCTTTTTCAAAGGGTTCAATGTTTATTTCATCAACTATATCAAATCCGCCTTCAATCAGTATCTTTTTTTGTTCTAAAAATATTTCTTTTGGATTTTTAGTAACATCTATACTTCTTGCCTTAATTGATATCATTGCATATCCATCTTTATTTAAAAACCATTTTGCATTTTTAACTAAAATTTCTGCCTGATTTGGCTGGGCAACATCTTCAAATATTACATCTACTTTTCCAACGATATTCGAATATTCAAAAGGCCTATTTGCATCCCCTAAAATAGGAATTAAATTTATTCTCTCATTACATGAATCTATAAATTCTCTCATTATTCTTGGTGCAAATTCTACTGCATAAACTATTGTATCTTCAGAAATGTCTGAAACGTGTGAAGGAGTAGTTCCTGCAGAAGCCCCCAAATACAGCACTTTTGTTCCTTTTTTTATAGGCATTTTTTTTAAACCATTTATTATTGCCGCTCCAAGCTTACTTTTATTTGGGTTCCATATCCTATATTCTTTATTTTCAGAATAAATTAATTTTTCCCCGTAAACTCGTTTTCCAGGAGCTAAAGATTTTGTAGCAATTCTTTTTAATCCGTCTCCAAGGTCTACGCCGTAAACGTTACTAAATATTTCTTTTACTTTTATTTTTTCCATTTAATTCACCACCAGTTCTTAATTTTGTGAAGAAGTTTTTCCAATTACTTTTCTTTCCATTTTAGGTTTTGGCGGTCCGCCTCTTTTTTCGCCTGTTCTTTCATTTTGTGGTTTTGGCCTATTTCCATCTTTTTCACCACTTTTTGGCTTATTAAATGGCTTTCCATCTCTTGGCCTTCCATCATCTTTTTTCCGATCTCCCCTTGGCTTTTCACCAAACGGCTTATTTCCCCGTGGTTTTCCATCTCGTGGTTTTCCATCTTTTTCACCACTTTTTGGCTTATTAAATGGCTTTCCATCTCTTGGCCTTCCATCATCTCTTTTAGGCCCGCCTTTACCTTTAAAGTCTCTTGTGTCAGGCCTTGGTCTTCTCTTTTTGGTCGGTTCTGGGAATTTTTCCTTTATCATTTCAACTTTTTTATTCATATCTTCAAAAAGCATTTCTGAAATGTCATTTCCAAAAACGTCCGCCCTTATTGCAATAGAAATTTTACATGAAATTGCCCTTGCAACTTTTCCATGAATCCACCACGGATTTCCCTGAATAAGGGGGTGTTGGAATATTATACCATGTTTTGGAGGTGCTGCTCTTTCCCTTAAGTGTGCAAATAATGCTTTTTCTGCACCAATTACCTGAATAGTTGACGCTGGAAGTTTTATAAGCCGTTCCATTCCCCCAGCAAGGCTTATTAATCTTGCACCAATTGAAGCACCTGCAAGTTTAGTTAAATTCGGCGCAATTTCCTTCATTGAAGCTTCTAAGTACTCTTGTAACTTTTCACGGTATTCATACATTCCATTTATTTCATTTGCAAGGTTTTTCATTATTTCAAGGTCGTATTCTGATACGTCTGCCCCCATTGACTCTTTTGCCGCAAGAGAAATCGTTCTTGCAATATTTGAAGGCATTGTTTTTTTAAGACTTGTTCTCGTGTATTCTTCCTTGTCACCATATTCAGAAACTAATTTAACGTAAATATCGTGTTTTTTAATTAAACTATCCATTTCTGGAAAATACAGTGAATACCATTCCCTAAGTCTTTCAGAAAACAAGTTTAATGTTTCATCAAGGTTATCAAGAGCATTTACTGTCTGTACTATCAATTTATCTTTTTGTTCCGATGATTTTTTCATCATTAACTTTGTAAATTGGGTTCCCCATTCATTCATTTTTATTAAAAAGTCTTCATTATCTTCAAAAATCCCGTAATGTTTCCCAATTTCAAATAGGTTGTTCCTAATAAACTCCCCCGTAGGATTTATTTTTGAACTAGTGTATTCAACATTCACATCTACTTCTTCAATTTCCCATTCTTTTTTTATTTCACCAATAATTTCGAAATTAGCCTGCCTAAAATCATACATAATTTTTGGAATTTCGACATTATCAAATATTTTATAGTATTTAATATCTTCTATTGAGTATTCGCCGTTTTTCGAAGTTTCCTCAAATGCAAATGCTCCAAAGGGTGCAAAGGCAATGAACAACATAAAATCACCTGAAAAATTATATAAATCCATAAAAAAATGTAATTTTAAACTTGTAGTTAATCTAAAACTATTTAATCATTCGGGTATTTAATACTAATTACAATCGAAAAAATCGCTAAGGGATATATTAATTACTCAGTTAATTTAAAAAGTGATAGAATGCTTGATTTTAATGTTAGCGGATTGATTCCAAAAAATATGGAAAAAAGAGGGGAATTGGTATTTTCCGAAAATTTAAAGGAAATTGAAGATATATTTAACCATCGAAAAATTCCGGAAAATGGGCTTAGCAATGAAAAAATAAGACTTTTTTTACGGTTTCTTTCAATGATGGATACAGATAAAGACCCAAAATCTATTAGAATTGGTGAAAGAGAAGCTAGAATTGTTTCAAGTGTTCATGATGAACTATCATATGGATTCTGTCACGGGGTTGGTAGAAGCGGAAATTTAATAGATCCTCAGCCAAAAGCACCCGGTGCAAGTATAATGTATTCGCTTACAAATAAAATCCTTGAAAGCTTCTTAAAAACGCTTGGAATAGACGTATATGGAATTTCAACACCGGTATCTACTGGAATGTCTATTTCACTATGTTTATGTGCAGCTAGAAAAAAATATGCATCAAATGTTGTAATTTATCCTTATGCTGCACATAAAAGTCCAATAAAAGCCGTTTCATTTGCAGGTATGAAGATGAGACTTGTTGAAACGGTTTTAGATGGAGATAAAGTATATGTTCCGGTTGAGGAGATAGAAAGTGCGGTTAAAAAAGAAATTGAGCTAGGGAATAATCCTTGCATTTTAAGTACACTTACATTTTTTCCGCCAAGAAATAGCGATGATATTTTAGAAATATCAAAAATTTGCGAAATTTATGACATTCCCCATATAGTTAATGGGGCTTACGCTTTACAGAATAATTTTTACATCGAAAAGCTGAAAAAAGCATTTAAATACCGAATCGATGCAGTTGTAAGTTCGAGTGATAAAAACTTACTTACCCCAATTGGCGGAGGAATTATATTTTCAAAAAATCAGGACTTTTTAAAAGAAATTTCTCACTGCTATCCTGGAAGGGCATCTGCAACGCCAATTGTAAGTACCCTAGTTTCACTACTTTCGATAGGATCTAAAAATTATATCGAACTTATGAAAAATCAAAAAAGCAGTAAAAAGCTATTGGACGATTTATTGTATGATTTATCAAAAAAAACAGGGAATAAATTGTTAGATTCAGAAAGCCCAATTGCGTCATGTATTTCAGTAAATTCTAACCCCGTAGAAATTGCTGCAAAACTATATAATTTAAGAGTAACGGGCCCAAGAGGCGTAACAAAAACAGACAAATTTGGAAATTGCTATACTGGAAACTACATCTATGATTATATTGTAATGAATGCTGCAATAGGTGTAAAAACAGAAGATGTAGTAAATGCAGTCGATAAACTTGAAAAAATAATTTTATAATGAGTATATGTTTTGAAATATATTAAACTCGAAAAATTTAAAAGTATTTATTTATTTATTTATTTATTTATTTATTTATTTATTTATTTATTTATTTATTTATTTATTTATTTATTATTTTTATCCAAAATTATTTTAAATAATGGTTATTGGATAGCCATTAAATTAAAAATTCAACTGATATACGCTCCAAAAATTAAAAATGGAGAATATATTGCCAAATTAACCAGTGTAACAACTACTCCAAGTTTTAAAAATTCAAAAAATGAAGTTGTAAACCGGTATCTTGATTCTAACCCTTCAAGAATTATTATATTTGATGCGGCACCAAGAATCGTCAAATTTCCTGCAATAGTACTTGCCATTGAAAGACTAAGCCATGCATAAGTGTGATTTGATGTGTAACCTGCCAAAATTAGGTAGCTTGTAAAAAGTTTCGTAAATGGAACGTTACTTATAAATTGGCTTACTGTCAATGATAAAAATACTATTGCAAAATAGCTTTCAAAAACGTTTTCTGGGCCGGGAACCAGCGTGTTAAAAAGTCCTTGAAACAATCCACTTTTCCAAACGCCGTTCATTGTAATAAACATTGTAATGAAAAATATTATTGCACCAAAATCAATTCCCCTTAGTACGTTTCTAGGATTTGAAAGGAAGAAATATGTTAAAGTTGCAACAACAAACGGTATAACGCCCCGATTTGAAAATAAAATATTTCCACCAATACTTAAAATATCGTTTACGATAAGAGCAGTTATAATTCCCAAAAGCGCTAAAACGCCTAAAACAGCATCATTTTTATTTTTAATCTCTCCTTCAAAAGTGTTTAAATATTCTACTTTTTTATCATTTTTTATACGGTAACTTCTTAGAATAATAATCGGAGTTATTAAAAGGTTCAATAGTGTTGGAATTCCAAGATATAAAAAGAATTCTAAAAATGGAGCTTTTAAACCAGATTGTGTTGTAATCAGCATATTTTGAGGGTTTCCAATTGGGCTCATTACTGAACCTATCGTTATTGCAAATGCCATTACGAAAAATAATGGCTTTGGGTCAATTTTAATTACTCTTGCTAGTGCAAAAATTATTGGTGCCCCCATAAATGCAAGTGTATCGTTAATTAAAAATGCGGAGAAAATTCCAACTCCCAATGATAAAAATATCGAAATTTTATATACTGAATTATTTTTTGCAAATTTGATGATTTTTGATATTGAATAAGCTAAAAGCCCGCTTTGTTCAATAACTGCAACAATTGAAAACATCCCTAATAAAAATAAAATCACTTCAAAGTCTATTGAATTTATTATCTCGTCCGGTGGAACTAAATTTGAAAAAACCATTATTGAAGATGATAAAGCCATTACTACCCATACTGGCGTTTTTGATTGCTTTGTCCGCAGCATTAAAAATCCAATAAGGAATATTATTACAAAAGATGCCACTATTTTCTCAAAACTATGGAAACTTTGAACCATTTTAGCCCCTTTGTGTCAATAAAATCCGTAATTTAAAAGGTATAAAATTAATTTGAGATTTAACTTATTATATCCATATTAAAACTTGAATTTGCCATTTTGTATTTTTAATAAAATCAGAAATATTATAACTTAGTAGATATTTAATAAACACTAATAGTTATTTAGTTTTATTTAGTATATTGATTAATGTAAAACATTGCCTGGTGTGGTAAATGATTGGAGTTTCTAAAATGTATTTTGATATTCCTAATTTTTTAGGAATTTCTGATTTTAAAATAGTAGAACCATATAATAATTACTGTAATAGTGATATTTTAATTATATCGAACGGCTATTTTGATAAAGTTAGATTATTTAATCCGGATTCAGAAATAATGGAAGTAAAATCTGCCACATTTTTAGAATTAATTGAAACTCTTGAAAATTTTAAAAGGTTAGAAATCGGAGATTTAAAAACGATTGATGAATCCATAAATTACTTAAAAAAGAAAGATTTAGATTTAAAAACTAAAAATCGAGATTTTATTTTAAATTTTGGATATAATGTAACTTCAAATTCAAAATTTATTGAAAAAATAATCAATGACTTAGGATTTAATAGATACCCTTTTGAAAAAAATATATTAATTGTTCCAGATTATGATTTAAATTTAAAAAATGCCTCAAATTTTGACTTAAAAATTGTTTTGAAAACACATAAATATGGTTTAAGTACTGTTGAACGCATTGAAGATAGATATTTGTCGATTTTAAATTCGTTAAATAATATACATCCTAATAAAACATAAAAACGTATATAGTATGTCATATATAATGTTTTAAGCTATTATAACTAAAGAAAGATTAATTTAAAGGTTGTGAAAGCATGGCAATAACTATTGCAGTAGCGTCAGGGAAAGGGGGAACTGGAAAAACAACAACCTGTGCAAATTTAGCTGTTGCACTATCCCAATTTGGTAAGGAAGTAACCGTAATTGATGCGGATATTTCAATGGCCAATCTAGAACTTGTAATGGGTATAGAAGGGCGACCAATTACATTAAATGACGTTCTTGCAGGAACTCATGACATTAAAAGTGCTATTTATGAGGGCCCTGCAGGCGTAAAAGTAGTCCCTGCCGGAGTTTCCCTTGATTCATTTAAAAAAGCAAGACCTGAAAGACTTCTTGAAGTACTTAGTAAGTTAGAAGAAGAGTGTGAAATACTTTTAATTGACTGCCCTGCTGGAATTGGAAAAGAAGCGTTAACCGCAATTTCTGCGGCAGAACAGCTAATAATCGTTGTTAACCCTGAAATTTCATCAATATCTGATGCGTTAAAAGTCGTATCTATAGCAAACCGTGTTGAAACTAATGTTTTAGGTGCAATTGTAAATAGAGTTACTGAAGATAGTTCAGAATTAAGTGCAAGGTCTATTGAAACAATTTTAGAAGTTCCAATCATTGGCATAGTGCCTGAAGATCCAAATGTTAGAAGAAGTTCTGCCTTTGGAGTCCCAATTATTTTAAAACATAGCGATTCAATAGCATCACAAGCGATAATTGAACTTGCTGCAAAACTGGTTGGTAAAAAATATATTCCCGAAAAGAAAGCTAAAGAGTCTTTTGTTAAAAAATTCTTTAAAGGCGTATTTGGAGGCCGGAAAAAATGATTTTAGATCCCGCAGTACTAACAATTTTAGTTTTATTGAGCATTGTTCTAAACGTTTTTTTGTTCATGAAACTCGTTGTTTTAAAGACTGAACTTGAAGGTATTAGGCAATCAACCCGGTTAACTAGCGATGAAGTCAGCAAATTACAAGAGCGACTCAAGAAAATCAAAACGCAGTAGAGGGGGACTATGAAAAAAATAATTACCTTTTCAGTACTTTTTTTAATAATGGTTATGAACGTTTGTGCTTCAGAATTAATACCTAGTGAAATTAGAGTAAATGATAGCGTATACTTGATATTTCAGTGGACTGCCCCTGAAAATGTCGAAAATTTCAGTACAAACATACTTTCAGATGATAAAATAGTTTTTGATAGCTACAAATATAATTTAAGTAGTATAAAAAAAGGGGAATCCATTTTCAAAGTTTTTAAGGGTACTGCAACAGAAGTTGGAAATTACCAAATTCAACTATTAAAAAGACACTTCCAAAACGGGCAATTGATTGGTTCAGTTGAAATTTTTGAAATATCCGTAGTTCCTGATGCGGGAGTTAGGATAATTGAAAAAATAGTAATTCAAAACGTCACTTCAAAAGAAATTCAAAAAGAAGTAAACTCAGTTGAAATTCAGAATGAAACAATTATTGAGATATTAAAAAATGAAACATCCGATCCACTGAATAATTTAATCGACAAAAATAGTACTGAAGTTTTAGAAAAGACTGCAAAAAAGCCACTAATAAGGCATGGTAGTATATATTATATACTAGGGGGGCTTATTCTCGGTATAGTATTTGGTGCAGTTATTGCATACGCAAAAGATTAATTATTTTTACTTTTTTAATGTGATAAGATGATTGCGGTCATTCCAGCATATAACGAAGAAAAAAACATTATTTCTGTTTTAAAGGAACTAAGTAATTTAGATATTGATACAGTTGTTGTAGACGATGGAAGTTTGGATAAAACAAGAAAAATAATTGAAGAATTTTTAGAAAAAAACGAATTTAAAAATAAAATTTTTCCAATATATAAAAGAAAAAATGAAGGAAAGTCTAAAGCTCTTGAAGAGGGGACTAATTATGCAATTAGGTTAGGATATGATACAATAATTTATATGGATGGGGATTACCAGCATAAGCCAAAAGACATTCCGTTACTAATTAAAAAAATGGAAACTGAAAATGCTGATGCTGTTTTTGGAGTTAGAAAATATAAAAACATTCCACTTCATAGGCAGTTTTCAAATTTTTTAGCAAGTTTTATAATGTCACTTACAGTTTCAGCATTTTCTAGAAGGGCCCATATCTTCAAAGACATACAGTGCGGATTTAGAGTAATAAAAAGTAGCTTCTTGCACGGAATTTATTTTGGGGAAGGATACAGTGTAGAACATTTAGTTGCACTACAGCTTGCCCAGAAAAATGCAAAAATCGCTGAAGAATATGTATCAATTGACTATCACCAAAATGCAATATCATATATCACAACAAAAAAAATTATTGACGTGATGAAAGAGGTTGTAAAATATATATTCAATAAAAAAAATAAATAAACCCTATTTTACAACTTTTCCAGTTATTGAGCGCCTACCATAGCCAGTTACCCTAATGTCAACAAAATTTCCAATTTCCAAGTTTTTTTCAGTGATTCCAACTAATATTGGGTAGCTTCCAAACTGCCTTCCAAAATACAGATTTTCTTTTTCTTTTAATTCGATAAATACATCCTTTAAAACCGTACCTTCAAAAAGTACTCGTTTTAACATCGGATTATCAATTTCAGTTCTTATTCTTTCTTTAAATTTTACAAAGAGATTCTTTCTTTTTTTTGCTTTTTCAATGTCTTTTAGATTTAAATCAGTTCCAAAAAATGGAACTGCCTGCCTTATATTTATTCTTCGAATTAAATTTTTAGAGTTATATATTTCTTTTAAATAATTATAGTTTATTTCAAAAGTTTCGTTTGATTCGCCCTTTAATCCAAAAAGTAGGTTTATTCCAGGAAGCAAATATGGCATACCGTTTTCTCCACGCATTCCACCAATTTCATTTAAAATGTTAACTGCATTTAAAATATCCTCTGGTTCAGTTAAAAGATTATTTTTCAAAATTACTCGTTCATCAAAGCTTTCAACGCCAAATGCTGCAACATTTCCTGGAGTACAGTATCTTACTAAAATTTTTGCAATTTCCCTTCCTTCCTTTTCATGTCTTGAAATAACAGAAGGGTTTGCATTATCAATATGTAGAACTTTTGGCTTTGAAACTGCATTTATTCCCCTAAATAATTTTTCAATTTCAAATACATTTGGTTTAGGAATCTCTTCACTATCATCTTTTGCCATATATGAAAATATACACGGCTGTCTTCCGATTCTAAAATATTCTATACCATTTTCATAAAGGTTTTTCACTTCAAAAATTATATTTTCAGAATTTCTAAATTTTGGAGTTCCATATCGTTTTGGTTCGGTACAAAAACTGCATCCACCACTATGTGCACGAGAACAACCCCTTGCAGTTTCTATTTCTGCAATAATATTTGGGTAATTGGGGTGAAGTTTTACAATTTTCGTCCCGTATTTTATGAAATCATCAAGTTCTTCATAAGTTCTAAGCCTTTTATTATCGATTTTTTCAGGATTAAAATTATTTAGTGCTAAATCATGTAGTACTGCTTCTAAATCCCCTTCAGATACCACGTCAAAGAAATACTTTAAATTGGATTCATCTTTTATTTTCCCGCCTTCAAGGGATGAACCAAATTTAGTTGCAACGGGGCCTCCTAAAATTTTTAAACCTTTGAAGTTGTAAAGTAAAGATACGAATTCTCTTAAAGTTGCAGGATTTGCATTCAAATATTTTCCCGGAGTATGAAACCCACAAATTGCAATTACACAGTCGTATCTATTGAAATCATATCCAGTTTTAACTTCTTTTCTTATTTTATCGATTGTTATATAATCTACTTCATGTTTAAATTTATAAAGCACTCCTGCAGTATATCTTGGATACGTGCCAATGTATGGGGGTACCCCAAGTCCTGCGGGTTCATCAGTGTATCCATCAAGAATTAAAAATTTCATAAAAATCACTAAATTAAAATTTTAACTTATAATGCATATGTTTAAATTAAATATATAAAAGAGGTATTTTAAATTATTTTGATTGTTTTAATATCTCAGTCGATGATGAAAATAACCAGCTCCGAATTGAACTCGATTCAATAATGACGAACCGTATGAGCTCTGAGACTGAAAAATTCTTTTGAATTTTTAAAACATTTGTCTAAAAACAGATTTTTTTATTAACTTTAAAAATAAGAATTATATAAAGAAAAAAGATAGGTTTTTAGAAAAAATGAAAGAGCATATTAAAATTGTCTATCTACTAATGATAACATTTACCATTTAGGTGTTAAATTATCTTTTAAATATTATTTAAACGTTGATTCAAACGTAAAATACCTTATGCACTTTTTTTACATCTTAGCACTTACTAATAGAGATTATTTATGTATAACCTCTTCTGAAATTGGGAAATTTATGAAACATGGTTAAATATTTTCAAATAAATATTTTAAAGCATCAGTTTCCATGAAATGAAGTTTTCCAAGGATAATAACACAGTGTAGTGGAGTTCCAAAGTCGTGTTTTATTAAATCTTTAATTTTACCATAAAAAAGCCCTGGTTTAATACTTCCTGCCCTTGCAACAACTAATACTTTCGTATTTTCATCTATTATTTTTTCTTTTCTTTTCTCCTCGATTTCTAAAAGTACAGATAAACCTTCGTTTGCGGTCATGAATTTCTGTTTGTCGGTCTGAATGTCCAAAAGACACAATGTGTGGTATCCCAAACTTAAATTATCTTTTATTACATCATAAGGAGTTTCTGGAAAATAATTCGGCTCTGGAAATACAATTGACGTTGTTTTTCCAAATTTATAGAGTTGTAAACCAGTAATTCCTATTGCAGAATAAATTGACGGTGCATTTAAAATTATAACCTCAATTCCTTTTTTTCTTGCTTCAACTGCGATATCAACATGAGTTGTTGCAACCATGGGGTCTCCAGCAGTTAAAAACATTATATCTTTTTCTTTTGCCTCTTCAATTAATTTATTTGTTTCGTACTCAACTTTTTCCCTGTTTAAAACAGTAATTTCCTTTTGAAGCGTTTTTTCTATCTTTTCAATCGTTGTTCCAGTTAGAATTGCGGTGTAAAATTCAGCGTAAATTTTATCAACTTTCTTTGCAAATTCAACTGTTTTAAGGGTAACATCTAATTCATCGTAAAGTCCAAGACCTGCCATTACAAGCATATTTTCACCTTTAATAAATACAAATATAACAGATAACAGTTTACAATAATTTATACTTAAGTACTGATGGTGTAGATAGGGATAGTTATTTTTTATTTTTTATAGTACTTTCTTTATTCTCCCTAAACCCTAGCATAAATACCAATATAATTGCATGGTTAATATGAAAACTTTAATTTTTGAAATTTATAAACATTTATATGCCAAATATGGGCCTCAAGGGTGGTGGCCAATTTTAAGTGTCAATAGTATAAATTTAACTAAAACTGGTTCAGTAACAAGGTACCATCCAAATGATTATTCATATCCTAAAACAAGAAATCAGTGTTTTGAGATATGTATATGTGCAATTTTAACCCAAAATACCGTTTACACCTCTGTTGAGAAATCAATACAAAATATAAACGAATTAATGGAAATTACTCCTGAAAATATGCTTAATTTAGATATTAACCTGTTAAAAAGAGCAATTAAACCAAGTGGCTATTACAATCAAAAATCAGAATATTTAAAGATATTTTCAGAGTTTTTTATCGACTGTAAACTAACCCCCACTAGAAACGAACTTCTATCTATAAAAGGAATCGGGCCTGAAACTGCTGATTCAATGCTTCTTTACGGGTTTAAAATACCAAATTTTGTGGTTGATGCATACACTAAAAGAATATTGCTTAATTTAAAGTTAATTAACGAAAATGCAAAATATAACGACATAAAGGAATTATTTGAAAATAGTCTTCCAAAAAGCCTTGAAATTTATCAAGAATACCATGCACTTTTAGTGGAGCACGGTAAAAATTATTATAAGAAAAAAGAAAATTATTCAAAATGCCCTCTTTTAAAAATAATTTAATGGTTATTAGCTTTTTAAAATAGTGCCAATTTATTTTTAAAAGTTATTCCTTACTTTTTACCAAAAGTACTGGACAATTTGTCTTCTTTAAAACACGTTCTGCAACGCTACCTAAAAGCAATTTATCAAGTCCTGTTTTTCCAGTTGTCCCCATAGAAATAAGATCTGCATTTTTTGATTCTGCGTAATCAACTATTTCTTTTGCAGGAGTGCCTTCCAAAATTTCAGTCCTTATATCAACACCTTTTTCTTTTGCAATATCGGCTATTTTTTTGAGTGCCGTTTGCCCTTCTTTTTCCAAAATTTCTTTCATACTCTCCCAAAGACCTTCAGTAGGAAGGCCTACAAATGGAACTATATCTATTACATATATTCCATAAACTCTACCGCCCGAACACTTTGCAATTTCTATTGCGGTTTCTGCTGCTTCAATAGAGATGTTTGATCCATCTGTTGGTATCACAATTTTTTTATAAACCATGAATTCACCCCGTTATAATTAAAATAATATTAATTTTTAGTATATATATTACTATTTATTCTAATTATACAATAGGAATTAAACAATAGAAATATATTAAGTCTTAGAAATTACTTTTATATATGTCAACGATTAAAATCTATAAAAAAATAAATGGATAATGATGAAAAGAGGGTTATCTAAAAACGTGTGTTTAATGACGATATTTCTAAATAGCTGAATCCATTTCTTTTTTAAAACACTTCTAAGGCTTTTAGTTTTAATATAATATTCAATTTAACATGTATTAGTAAATGTATTAGCAATTTAAAATAATACCGAGTATATTAGCGTTTGAAATGTTAAAGACTAGTTTGATGAGGGAAATAATGGAAATAAAAGAGGAATATTCGATAGAACTTGAATCTAAAGTTCAAAAAAAATGGGAAAATGAAAAAATATTCAAATTTTTAGAAGACGAAAAAAGGCCACCATATATTATAGATACGCCTCCACCATATCCTACTGGAAAAATGCACCTTGGGCATGGATTAAACTGGACATATATGGATATTATTGCAAGATTTAAAAGAATGAATGGGTATGATGTGTTATTTCCTCAAGGATGGGATTGCCACGGCCTTCCAACTGAAGTTAAGGTTGAAGAGGTAAATAATATCACAAAATCCGATATAAATAGGCATGAATTTAGAAAACTCTGCGTTGAATTAACTGAAGAAAACGTGGAAAAAATGAGGAATCAAGTAAAATCCCTTGGAATTTCAATTGACTGGGACCAAGAATACATTACAATGATGCCAGAATATGTTAAAAAATCACAAACTGCATTTTTGCGAATGTATAAAAAGGGATTAATTTATAGGGGGAAACATCCTGTAAACTGGTGTCCTAGGTGTGAAACTGCAATTGCATTTGCAGAAGTAGAGTACCAAGAGCGAAAATCTAAATTAAATTATATAAAATTCCCTTACGCTGAAAACAGTGACAAATATCTTGAAATTGCAACGTCAAGGCCTGAATTAATGGCTGCATGTGTTGGGATAGTGGTACATCCTGAAGACGAACGATATAGTGACGTTATTGGAAAGGCCGTTAAAGTTCCATTATTTAATCATGAGGTTAAAGTATTCCCTGATTTTGACGTTGAAAAAGAATTTGGTACCGGAGTAGTAATGGTATGTACATTTGGGGATAAAACAGATGTTATATGGGTAAACAGGCACGATTTAGAAGTTAAAAAAGCAATTGATGAAAAAGGGCTCCTTACAACTATTTGCGGTAAATATAGCGGTAAAAAGTCTGATGATGCTAGAAATGAAATTATTTCAGATTTAATTATTGAAAATTACATGATAAAACAAGACCCGCTTGAACAAAACGTTGGCTCATGCTGGAGATGTAAAACGCCAATAGAAATAATTGTGGGGGACCAGTGGTTTGTAAACGTTAGAAAATTATTAAATGACGTTGAAAAAGCATCTCATGAAATAAATTGGGTTCCGGAACATATGAAATCAAGGCTTTTAAAGTGGATTGAAGATATGGGCTGGGACTGGTGTATTTCAAGGCAAAGGATATTTGCAACACCTATTCCAGTATGGCATTGTAAAATATGTGGAAATATTATCGTTGCAAAAGAAGAAGACTTACCTATCGACCCTACAAAGGAAAGTCCATATACATGTGCGTGTGGAAATTTAAATCTCACTCCTGAAACTGACGTTTTGGATACTTGGATGGACTCCTCAATTACTCCAATGGTTGTTGCAGGATGGCTAAAAGACGAAAAATTCTTTGAAAAACACTATCCCGTACAATTAAGGCCTCAAGGGCATGACATTATTAGGACGTGGGCATTTTACACGATTATCAGGTCTTTAGCACTTACTTCTGAAAAACCATGGAATGAAATCGTTGTTAACGGAATGGTATTTGGTGAAGATGGATTTAAAATGAGTAAAAGCCGTGGAAACGTTGTAGAACCGGGAGAAATTACAAAAACTTATGGCGCTGATGCATTGAGGCTTTGGGCTTCAAACAGTACGATTGGAAAAGACGTTCCATTTGCATGGAAAGAAGTAGAATATGGAAGCAGATTTTTAAGAAAAATATGGAATGCATGCAAATTTGCTAAAATGAACATTCCCGATGAAGTAATTTCAAATTTAAAATCTATTGAAAACTTTGAAATTGAAAATCCAATTGATTTATGGATATTAAGTAAATTAAACGATTTAATTAAAAGAGTTTCAACGGATTTAGAAAATTACAGGATAAATACCGTTGTAGAAATTCAAAAATTCTTATGGCATGAATTCTGCGATAACTACATTGAAATGGTAAAACACAGACTTTATTCAAAAGAAACTTCAGAATCTGCAAAAAAAGACAAGCTAATGGCCCAATATTCACTTTATAAGGTAATAACTGAAACTTTAAAACTAATAGCCCCATTTACGCCTCATTTTGCAGAAATTGTCGGGGAAATTTATGAAGTAGATGACTTAAATACCTCATGGCCTACAATAAATGAAAGCTTTATAAATTTGGAAAATGAATTTATTGGAGAAGTTGCTAAAAATACGGTTGCTTCAATCAGGAGATATAAATCAAATAAAGGAATGCCACTTAACGCAGAAATAAATAATGTAAAAATGTATGTAGGTAGCGAAAAAGATTTTAATGCACTTTTGAATGTTTTAAACGATGTAAAAGGCTCAATGAAAATCAAGGAATTTGAAGTAATAATTGGAAAGCCTTCACTTGAACAAAAAATTGCAGAAGTGGTTCCAAACAAGTCCAGAATTGGGCCAGAATTTAAACAAAACGCTGGAAAGGTAACTGCATTTATTAAAGATGCCGATTCTGAAATGATTGAAAAAATACTCGATACGGGAATTGAAACTGAATTTGGAAGATTAAATAAGGAACATATAAAAGAAGTAAAAAGAGCCGTATTTAGTAATGGAGAAATCGTTGAAACAATAGATATCGATAGTTTAATGGATACTATTGCAATAATCCAGTAATCTATTTAATTTTAAAATACTAAAATTTTAAATTATTCTAACTTATATTTTAAATACTGTTCCAACCATTCCAAACTTAAATCCTTTTAAACTACTCAATTCTTTTGTGGTATTAAAACCTGTACAGTGCATTGGCGAAATTAGCTTAAAGTTCTGTTTTGAAATGTATTCTTTAACTTTTTTTAAGTAATTTTCAGATGCACTATGCATGTGAAATCCACCTATAACTCCAAATATATCTTTAATCGATTTTCCATTCTCAATGCAGTTTATAATTCCACTATGGGAGCATCCAGTAATTATGGTGTTATTTGCAACTAAAAACATGTCATCTAAAACTACATCTTCAGTTTTTTCGCCATTTTCAATCGTGTAAAACTTTTCTTTTTCATAAATAAAGTTTCTTTCAACACTTCCAGAAATAATCAGATTTTTTGAAATCTTTACTTTTTTTTCAACATATACTGTATTTTCATAGCGTCTTAAAAATTCTTTAATTTTTTCATCAATTCCAATATACCTATCATCAATAAATGGGCTTTTGAAAGCATCTTTATGAATATATACGGGAATATCCATGTTTTTCCCATATTTTTCAATAAAATAGTTAAAACCGTCAGTATGGTCGTAGTGCCCGTGACTAAATATTATCGAATCAAATTTATCGTTTTCATTCATTAGTTCTAGATTTTTTTTAAGTACGTATTTACTTTGTCCTGCATCAAATAGTATTTTTTGGCCCTCATCTTTAATAATTGCAGAAAATCCTGATTGTGCAAGATATTTAGAACTTGCAGTATTGTCAACTAAAATTTTAACTTCCATACTCTCACTAATATTTTTTTATAGTATTATATTCTAAATTACATTTAGTTTATTCATAAATAATGGTATTATTTGTAAAATTACTGATAAAAATAACGAAAAATCAAACAATTTAAAGGTGTTTTTTAGTGTGTTACATCTATAAACCGCCATAATTCTAAAAAATGACGGAGGAAGGGATTATGATTATAGAATTACAGATTGATGTTAGGAAATACATAAAAAATGGGGATCTTAAAACACTTAAACACTTACTAGAGGACCAAGACCCCGTCATTATTTACGAAACCATTAAAGAACTTAAGGCCGCAGAAAAAGTCGTTATTTTCCGGTTACTTTTAAAATCAGTTGCAGCAGAAATTTTTTCAATGCTTGAACCAGATGAACAACTTGAACTTGTTGAACTTTTTACTGATGAGGAAGTAAAGTCCATTATAAGAGATATGGATCCTTCAGACCGTGCAGAACTCCTAGATGAATTACCTGACAATGTAGTAATAAGAATATTGACACTTCTGCCAAAAGATGTCAGAGAAAAGACTCTTGAAATACTAAATTATCCAGAGGATTCTGCTGGAAGAATAATGTCTCCGAATTTTGTTTATGTTACACGAAATATGACTGTTGAAGGGGCTTTAGAAAAAATTAGAAGGTATGGAAAAGACGTTGATATGGTATATACGATTTTTGTTACTGAAGGAAACCGTACTCTAATTGGAACAATTAATTTAGAGGAACTTCTTTTTGCAGAGCCAAAAACATTTATTGAAGAGATATATACGCCAAATTCTCCTTATGTAAGAACCACTACTGACCAAGAAGATGTTGCAACTATTATGAAAAAGCTTGATTTAAATGCTATTGCAACAGTAGATAATGATTTTAGGCTTGTTGGTGTTATTACTATTGATGATATAGTAGATGTTATTGAAGAAGAGTTTACGGAAGACATTCATAAAATGGCAGGTATAAGCACGATAAAAACATCTTATTTCCATACATCGCCATTTTCATTTATAAAAAATAGATTACCGTGGCTTGTTGGTTTACTTTTGGTGCAGAGTTTAAGTTCATTTATTGTTCAAGGTTATGAAGATATTTTAACAACAATACCGATACTAGCAGCATTCATGGTCACCATGGTGGATGCAGGCGGTAACACGGGCGGTCAAAGTAGCACCATGTTAATAAGAAGTCTTGCATTAGGTGAAGTTGATTTAGAAGACTGGTGGAGAGTATTTCTTAAGGAGCTATATATCGGGTTAATTCTTGGACTGGTGCTTGGAATCATATTATTTATACGTGGATTCCTCATTTCTTCGGACATGTTTGTAAATTTGGCTGCAGGTATTTCAGTATTGATAATCATAGTCTTTGCAAATATTGTAGGAGCTATGCTTCCGTTTTTAGGTAAAATGTTAAAAATTGACCCCGCACTAATGTCTGGGCCACTTATAACGACCGTTGCAGACCTTGGAGGAATTTTAATATATTTCTACATTGCAAGCAAAATCCTTGGATTTTAGATTTAATTAAAAATCAATCTCTACGTTAAGCAGAAGGTGAAAAAATGAAGGTATCAGGAATTGTAGAATTATCCACGATAGATTATCCAAAACATGCATCTGCTGTTGTATTTTTAGCAGAATGTAACATGTATTGCGGTTACTGTCAAAATTACGAATTTATTACAAAAAACATTTCTGAAATGAGTGCAAAAGAAGTTTTTGAGAGCATGGATTTAATGTTTGCGGATGCCCTCGTAATTAGTGGCGGAGAACCTACACTTCAACCAGAAGCCGTTAAAGAGCTATGTAAATTAGCAAAAGAAAAAAATTTTCCAGTAAAACTAGATACAAATGGCACAAATCCGGAGGTTATCAAAAAACTTGTTTCAGAAAAATTAATAGACTATGTTGCACTTGATGTAAAGTGTTCTTTTGAAAAATATGGCCAAATTACGGGGTATACTACAAAAATCAATGAAAAAATCCTTGAAATAATAAGTGCATGTAAAAAAGAAGGAATATTCATAGAATGCAGAACTACATTTATTCCGGGATTAATGGATAAATTAGACATTACAGAAATTTCAAAAACCGTAAAAGATTGTGATTTATATTCAATACAAAAATATGATTCTGAACATGCCCATTCTGAAGAAATGCAGAAAATTAAGCCATTAAGCGATGTAGAAATGATGGAACTTGGAAAAATAGCTAAAGAGCATGTAAAAAACGTGATTGTAAGGACTTTTGTAAACGAAATATCAATAAAATAATGAATAATATAGTACGGGCCTAAATAAGAACCTTTAAATAAAGAATTATTGAAATCGGGGTAAAATATGGATATTTTTGTCTGGAAAAAATTTTATGAAAAAATAATTCACGATTTTGGGTACGGGATTAAAGGGGATATTTTAAGTTCAGAAGTACTTGAAAAAATGATTGAAATTTATAAAAATAATGTTGCATCGAATGAAATTTCAAAAAAAATAGCTGGAAAGGATGCATATATTTTTGGTGCCGGCCCTTCATTAAAAAAACACGTAATGGAGTTTAAAAAATTAAATGATAATATTGAAAAAGTAGTAATTACCGCAGATGGGGCTACAAAAGCATTATTGGAAGAAAATATCATTCCGGACATTATAGTATCTGATTTAGATGGAGATATGGAGTATATTCTTAAAAGTAATTTATTTGGCTCCATCGTAGTAGTTCATGCCCATGGAGATAATATTGATAGACTTGAAAAATACGTTAATAACCTTAAAAATATCTTTGGAACGACCCAAGTTCCAAAAAAATTTAAAAATCTGTCAAATTACGGTGGGTTTACAGATGGAGATAGGTGTTGTTTTTTAGCCGAAGAATTTGGCGCTAAACAAATGATTCTTTGTGGAATGGACTTTGGGATTTATGTAACCAAATATTCTCGTCCAAATATTGAAAAAGACGTTGAAATTGCTGATTCGATAAAAGTTAAAAAGTTAAAATATGCAGAAACCCTTGTAAATTGGCTTAAGGAAAATGGAAAAACTCCAATTCGGTTTATGGGCTAAGTACGTTACTTGGATGTTTTAAAAACCCACAGTTAACTTTAAATAATATATATTCAATACTTGTTTTGATAATTTTTATTATTCTCGTGGAGATATTTTATGTCATCTTCTTCGGAAAAAAGGCTTGAAGAAATTAGGAAGCGAATTAGCGAAATCGATGAGCAGTTAATAACCTTAATTGCCGAAAGAACTGGTTTTGCGCCCGAAATAGCGTCTTTAAAAAATTCACTTGGAGCTTCAGTAACTGACTCTAAAAGAGAACAGGACATTTGTGAACAAACACGAATATTATGTGAAGAACACTGTATTGAATGCAGTGTGGCTTTAAAAATTATAAAGATTCTTATGGAATACAACAAAGAAGTTCAGGCAGAGTTTTTCCGAAAAGTAGACTCTAAATAGGTATATAAATAATAGACATTACCATTAAAGACTAAAAAGATTCAAACCCGTGCTAAATAAGGTGATAAATTGGGACGAATAAGACAGACATTTATTAAAAGAACTGGTGAAGAACTCATTGAGAAGTTTGCTGGTAAATTCACAAGCGATTTTGAAGCAAACAAGAAAGCTGTTGAAGAAGTTGCAAGAATCTCAACAAAAACATTGAGAAACAGAATCGCAGGATACATTACTGCTAAAGTAAAAAAAATGAACGCTTAAGGTGTAATTTATGCAAGGCGTATATCCTGCAATTGTTACCCCGTTCAAAGACGGTAGCGTAGATTTCGAAGGTTTACGAAAGAATATAGACTTTTTAATTGAAAATGGTGTTAAGGGCGTCGTTCCAGTTGGAACAACAGGTGAATCACCTACATTAACTCCAAAAGAACATGAAAAGGTAATTGAAAAGGTCGTAGATTTCGTAAACGGTAGAGTCGAGGTAATTGCAGGCACTGGTTCAAACTCTACTTTGGAAGCACTTGAATTTTCCCAATATGCTGAAGATGTAGGTGCTGATAGAGTACTACTGATAACTCCCTACTATAACAAACCACCTCAGGAAGGTTTGAAACGACACTTTGGAGAAGTAGCAAACTCAATAACCGTTCCTATTGTTCTATATAATGTTCCTTCAAGAACTGCCTTGAATATAGAACCAGATACTATTAAATACTTATTTGATGAATATAGTAACATTACAGCCATTAAAGAAGCAAATCCAAATTTATCGCAGGTTTCTGAAATATTGGATATATGTAATATCGATGTTTTGTCAGGAAATGATGAATTAACCTTACCAATAATGTCACTTGGAGGAAAGGGAGTTATAAGCGTTATTGCAAATATTGCCCCCAAGGAATTCGTTCAGATGGTTGAATTCGCTGAAAAGGGCAAGTTTGATAAGGCAAAAGAAATTCACTATAAATTATTCCCACTAATGAAACTAATGTTCATTGAAACAAATCCAATACCCATAAAAACCGCAATGAATATGCTTGGAATGCCTTCCGGTGAGTTAAGGTTACCCCTTTGTGAAATGGCGCAAAGCAATAAATTAAAATTGCAAAATGCATTAAATACATTGGGATTACTTAAATAATCACGGTTTGTGATAATATGATTGATATTGAAAAAATTCAAAAACAGGCTGAAGAAATCGTTTCAAAACTCGCTGACGTTTTAGAAAACTTTAAGTTTGAAAATGAAGGTGAGTACTACATCCTTGAGTCAAAAAATGTATTAAGAAGCGATGATGAAGCAGTTCTTGATGAATCATTTAAATCAAATGCATTAAACGTGGCACCTAAAACAAAAGATGATGTAATCATTGTTGAAAAAAGTAAGTGGAGCCAGTAAAACCAAAATGGAGCGTGAGACTATAAAAAGAAGTTCAAGAAGATGGAAAAAGAAAGGACAGATGAGATGGAAACACTACAAGAAGAGAATTAGAAGAATGAAGAGAGAAAAGAGAGAAAATAAATAATTAAATAAATAATTATTTTTTTATAAATATAATTTTTTCAAATGTTTAAATGTTTAAAGTAATTTCAAGTTTTAAAAGTTTATTTTGTATTGCCCATTTAGTCTAAATATAATTTTAATTAACTTTACTACTTTAAACCGATAAAAATACCTATTATCTATTTAAAAGTCCTCTTTATTTCACTTATTTGATGAAAAATACCTAAAACATGGATAAATAAAATTATATTAATTTTAAATTAAAAAATATTACTATTTAATTCTTCAATAGTATTAATATTTAAAAATACATTTCCAGTAGGGTCTATTTTTGAAATATTCATAAATAATGGATTTATTTCGTCAATTAATCTCCTTATTGGGTATGAACACTTTTTTTCTTTTGTTTCAAGAACTATTTTTTGAAGGGCATTAATTGTAGACCTGTGGTAGAGTGCAAAAATGGGCTCTATAAATCCATTTTCATGTTTTGGAACTATTGCATTACAATTTTTATATTCTGCAATAGGAATGCAATTTATTAAATTTTCTATCGATTTTTCAGTAATGAAAGGCATGTCACATGGAACTAAAAGTACCCAAGAAGAATCGCAGTTAATCATTCCAGATAACATTCCAACTAAAGGGCCCATTTCGGGTATCATATCCCATGTTATTGCTTGGTTATATTTTTTATAAAAATAAACCTGTTTTTCTATTTCACTTGACGAATCTTTTAAAAACACAGGATTTTTAAAAACCGTTGTAAAAGGAATTTTTAAGCTATTTAATATATCTGCAATATTCTCTATTAAATATTTGTTACCAAAAGTCCTAAAAGACTTTTCACCATTCATTCGCTCTGCTTTTCCGCCCGATAATATTACTGCTGATATCATAACTATCCTGATTTTATAGAAGTATTTTGACAAGGTTTATATACTCTTTTATTTATACTTGTTGTGATAACCTATGCGATTTTGGCATTGAAACAATTTTTGGTGAAACAATGGAATCTGGAAAGCTCGTAAAAATTTCATACGATGGTTATGTCGAAGGAAAATTATTTGACACAACAAACGAGGAATTAGCTAAAGAGGAAGGAATTCTTAACCCTAACATGGTATACGGTTTCGTTACTGTTTCAGTTGGCGAAAAAATGTTAATACCTGGACTTGATAAGGCAATTACTGAAATGAACGTTGGTGAAGAAAAGGAACTTGAATTATCACCTGAGGAAGCTTTTGGTAAAAGAGATGCTTCAAAAGTGAAAATTGTTCCTATGAACGACTTTAAAAAGCATAACGTAAGGCCTATCCCTGGAATGCCAGTAAACATCGACAATAAAATTGGTAAAATTGTAAGTGCAAACGGTGGAAGAATCTTAGTTGATTTTAACCATGAACTTGCAGGAAAAACATTGAATTATAAATTAAAATTAGAAGAAGTTGTTGAAGCTCCAACTGACGTTGCTTTAGAAGTTGTAAAGTTATTTGTTCCAAGAGTATCTGAAGAAAACTTGAAAATAACATTGGAAAGTGAAAATGTAATAATCGACCTTCCAGAAAACACTGCATTTATGCAAAACCTCCAAATGATAAAAATGGGAATTGCAAACGAACTAATAAAAAGATTAGATGCTAAAAAAGTTTCATTCATCGACAACTTTGTCAAAAAAACCCAATAAATAAAAATTCTCTTTTTTTAAATATTTAAGTAGTGTAAGTATCTTAAATATTTAAGTATTTTAAATATTACTTTCAATTTAAAATAGTAACTTTTTTAAATTACCTGATATATAGTAGTGTTAACTTTATCATATAATTTTAATTTACATGAACATATAATTTAAAACGCTGTGATACTGATGAAAGATGAATTTGGAAGAGAAATCAGGTCTTTTAGATTATCAATTACTCCAGAATGTAATTTAAAATGTTTCTACTGCCATAGAGAAGGAAGAACTGAAGAAAATGGTAAATTAATGTCGCCTGATGAAATTGGTAAAATTGTTAGTGCATCCTTAGAATTTGGAGTTCGAAAAATAAAGATTTCCGGTGGAGAGCCGCTTGTTAGAAAAGACCTTCCAAAAATTATTCAAAACATAAAAAATGACCAGATTAAAGATATTTCACTTACTACAAATGGAATACTCCTTGAAAAGTGTGCTGAAGACCTAAAAAAGGCAGGTCTTAATAGGGTAAACGTAAGCCTTGATACATTAAACCCTAAAAAATATAAAGAAATTACGGGCGGTGACGTTGAAAAGGTAAAAAGAGGGATTGAAAAAGCAATTTTCTTAGGATTAACCCCTTTAAAGGTTAATTTTTTAGCAATGGACATTACATTAAACGACCTTTCAGAAGTAATGGACTACTGTAAAAAAGTCGGCGCAATACTCCAGATAATAGAATTCATTCCAGTAGATCCAAATCTTAAGCATCATCACATTGATATAACCCCTATAGAAGAAGAAATAGCAAAAAAGTCTGAAAAAGTAGTTACAAGAAAATTCATGCAAAACCGAAAAAAATATATCTTAGACGGGCTTGAAATTGAATTTGTAAGGCCCATGGATAATACTGAATTTTGTGGACACTGTACAAGAATAAGATTAACTTATGATGGGTTTTTAAAGCCCTGTCTTTTAAGAGACGATAATTTGGTTGATGTAGTAACTCCTTTACGAAATGAAGAAAGTATTCGTAGTTATTTTATAAAGTGTATTAAAAATAGAGAACCGTTTTGTAAAGCAGAATAAAATTATTAATTTTAGTATATTTAAAGTTTTAAAAAACCATAGCTTTTTTCATTATTTTTAAAAGGCCCATAAAAAAATAGATAATTTTTTAAAAGTTGAAAGTCTATTAAAATTGAAAAACTTTTAAAGTTAACTGTTTAAAAAACAGCAAAACGAGGGCAATTATGACAGAAAAGAATCAGTTAGGTAGTAAAATAACTCAATTAAGAGAATCAAAAGGCATGTCTATTGAAGACCTTGCAAAAGCGAGTGATAGTAGTATTGAACTTATTGAATGTCTTGAAAAGGGAAATTTAGTTCCCTCATTAACTCCTCTTTTAAAAATCGCAAGGGCACTTTCAGTTAGACTTGGTACTTTTCTTGATGATGCCCCACAAAATGGGCCAGTTATAACAAAATCAGGAAATTACGAAAGCGTTGTCAGGTTTTCTGGAAAATTAAATGGGGCAGTTGATAGTAAATTAAACTTTTATTCTCTTGCTTTTGAAAAACAAGATAGGCATATGGAACCATTTTTAATTGATGTTTACCCATTTGAAACAAACGAATACAAGTTATCGTCCCATGAAGGTGAAGAATTTATCTTTGTAATAAGTGGTGAAATAGAAATATTATATGGTAGCGAAAAATACCTGCTTAAAACAGGAGATAGTATTTATTATGATTCAGTAGTACCTCACGACTTACACGCTTTTGGAAATTCCCTTGCAAAAATACTTGCCGTAATCTACGCTCCATTTTAATTCGTTAGTTTAGTTTAAAATAAGAAAACATAGGATAATAAGATATAGTGATAAAAATGTTTAAAACGATTGTAACTCCAAGATTTGGAGATATTGATGGATTAAAACACGTGAATAACATTGTACCTGCAATTTGGTTTGAACAAGCTAGAAACCCAATATTTCAATTTTTCGTACCCGACCTTGACTTAAGTTATGAAAAATGGAATTTAATAATGGTAAGAACTGAATATGATTTTTTATATCAGATGTACTATGGAAAAGATGTAGAAATAAGGTCATATATCTCAAAAATAGGAAATACATCATTTACGATATATCAGGAAGCCTGGCAGGGAGAAAAGCTAGCAGTTAAGGGAAAAGCCGTTGTTGTACATTATGATTTTTTAAAGCAAAGTCCGGTAAAAATTCCTGACGAAATACGAAAAAAACTATCCCTACATTTAATTGAAGATATTAATTAAAAAGTTAAAAAACCTGTATCGAGAGGATGTACATGCTTTTTACTAACGATACTATTGGTGAATTCTTTGAAAAACAGGTGCAAAAAAACCCTGAAAAAGAATTCTTAGTGTACCCAGATAGAAACCTCAAATTTACATATGGCGAATTTAACGATAGAGTAAATATGCTTTCAAAGGGGCTCCTTGAAATAGGAATTATTAAAGGGGATCATGTTGGAATATGGGCTAAAAACGTTCCAGACTGGCTTACATTCATGTTTGCGACTGCAAAAATTGGTGCTGTTTTAGTTACGGTAAATACTGCATATAAGAGCCATGAACTTGCATACGTAATGAAACAGTCAGATATGAAGGCCCTTGCAATAATTGATGGATTTAGAGATGTAAATTACCTTGATATTGTTTATGAACTCCTTCCAGAACTAAAAACGAGTCAACGGGGTAATCTAAATAGTTCCGAATTCCCATTTTTAAAAAGTGTGATTTACGTCGGTCAAGAAAAACATCGTGGAATGTACAACACTAACGAATTAATGCTCCTTGGAAAACATACGCCAGATGATAAAATTTTAAAAATTAAATCGGAATTAAATTCTAATGATGTAATAAATATGCAGTATACTTCTGGAACAACCGGATTTCCAAAAGGAGTCATGCTTACCCATAAAAATATACTAAATAACGGATTTTATATAGGTGAGAAACAAAAATTCACCGAAAAAGACCGTTTGTGCCTACCCGTGCCATTATTTCACTGTTTTGGAATTGTTTTGGGAGTACTTGCAATATTAACTCACGGGGGAACTTTGGTAATGCTTGAATTATTTGACCCACTATTAACTCTTGCTGCAATTCAAAAAGAAAAATGTACTGCAGTTTATGGGGTTCCAACAATGTTTATTGCAGAACTTTCACATCCTATGTTTGATATGTTTGACCTATCAAGCCTTAGAACTGGAATTATGGCTGGATCCCCATGTCCTGTTGAAGCGATGAAAAAAGTAATTTCTGAAATGAATATGAAGGATGTAACAATCGCTTATGGCCTTACAGAAGCATCTCCAGTATTTACCATGACTAGTGTTGATGACCCAATTGAAAAAAGGGTTCAAACTGTTGGAAAATCAATGCCGAATTGTGAAGTAAGGATAGTAGACCCTGAAACAGGGAAAACATGTTTGCCAAACCAAGTAGGCGAAATCTGCTGTAAAGGGTATAATGTAATGAAAGGATACTATAAGATGCCTGAAAAAACTTCTGAAGTAATTGATAAAGAAGGGTGGCTACATAGTGGCGATCTAGCAGTTCAAGACAGTGATGGATACTATAAAATAGTTGGAAGAATAAAAGAAATGATAATACGTGGCGGGGAAAATATCTACCCTAGGGAAATTGAAGAATTTTTATATACTATGCCCGAAATTAAAGACGTACAGGTTGTTGGAATTCCCGATGAAAAATACGGTGAAATTGTTGGTGCATTCGTAATAGTAAAAGAAGGATGCGAACTTAAAGAAGAAGACGTAAGAGATTTTGCACTTTTAAAAATTGCAAGATATAAAGTTCCAAAACATGTTTTCTTCGTAAATGAATACCCAATGACTGCTAGTGGAAAAATTCAAAAGTTTAAACTGAGTAATCTTGGATTAGAACTACTTAAAAAGCGAAAATTAGAAGAATTATAATTACGGACTATTTTTTATATTAACCTTTTTAAGGCAAAAAGCATGCAGTACATTAACAATAAAAACGAATTTTTATCAGAAATCTATGAACGGGTTAAAAAGATACGTGCTGAAATCGGGTTAAAAGCTACAAATTTTAGTATTGTGGACTTTGAATTTAAAAAAAGGGAAAACGACCTTATAATAAAAATTTATACTCCAATTCGAACTGATAAGTCTGCAATAATTGGTCCAGGGGGCTGGGTAATTGGGAAGCTTCGTGAAGAACTAAACGAGAAATTTGAAGAAAACGTAATAATAAGGGTTGAAAATTATATTGATCATAAAAGAAAATTAGAACATTTTAATTCCTCTATTAAATTTTTATATGATAAAGGAATTGATTTAACAGATAAATATGTTAAAAAAGAAGCAGTTGTATTAATACAGTGCGAATACGACCTTTCAATGCTTGAAATTATAAAAAAATATTTTAACCCGCTATGCTTATCTTTTGATCTTGGAACGGTTATATTACCCCATAAAAACAAAAATAGAATACAAAAAGCCCTTGCTGAAAAAAATATTAAACATGAAATTTTATCGCCCTTTTTGATGAATGGCAAAGATATAAAACTATTAAGTTCAAAAGACCCGTGTAAAACCGTCTGTAATACGTTAATTCCTGAAATTGTCCATTTTGCAAGGGATAACGGGATCGATACTGTAATATTTAATCATTTTGAAAGTAAATACAGTTTAATTAATGGAATTCATGTCCTAAATTTCCTAGAATTATTTCCAGTTAATTTAAATACATTAAATTACCTCGAAAAATCACTTGATTGTCCGCTACTTATTCAGTCTTGTAGGGGAAATAAGAATATAAAATTTGAAAAAATAAAAAATGTTGTAGAAAAAGTGTATGGTGGGTACATCGAACCTACAGAAGGTTCAAAAGAAATAATGAAATTTATAAATTAAATTTTTAAACAGAAGCTTTCGAGGGAAATTTTGAACACTAAAAAGATATTTTTTTTCGAATTTACAGTCGGTACAGGAATCGTTTCTGAAGAATTACTTTTTGAAGGTAAATTAATGTTTGATACTCTTTTGAATCAATTTTTAAATGAAAATTATGTTGTAAAAACTATTTTATGTGAAAAAATAGTAAATAAATACCCTGAATACAAAAATATTAAAAATTTAGAAGTTATTACCTCCAAAAACTACCTTGAAGATTTTAAAAATGCGCTTGATGATTCAGATATGGCCCTTGTAATTGCCCCTGAAGAAGAGTTGCACCTTTACAATTTGACGAAAATTATAGAAGAAAAAGGAGTTTTAAATCTTGGATGTCATTTAGAAGGAGTAAAAATTGCAGGGGACAAATATTTAACTTATGAAGCAATAAAAAATGTAGTAAATACTCCAAAAACATATTTTCCAAAAAAATATGTTGTAAAGCATAGATTGGGCTGTGATAGCACCCATTCAACGTTTGATGAAAACTACATAGTTCAGGAGTTTATAAATGGAGAGCCATATTCCATGATTTTTATAGTAAATAATTCCAAATTCTATCCGGTTTGCATGAACAAGCAGTACATTGAGGAGAGATACTGTGGAGGAGAGATAAATATATGCCACCCACTTAAAGAAAAGGCCATTATAGAGTGTGAAAAAACACTAAAACAGATTTCAGGACTTAATGGATATGTGGGGGTAGACTTCATGATAGATTTTGAAGAGATTTCGATACTTGAAATTAATCCAAGAATCACAACTTCAATATGTGGAATTAAATCTAACCCGAGCATTGGAAAATTATTAATCGATAATTTGAGGGTTAATTCATTAAAAATTACATTAGAACATACTGTAAAGTTTAAACGAAAAAATAACGGTTTTGAATTTTTTTAAATTGAAATAATCTAAATAAAAAATTTTTATTTTAATATTCTATTTTAATATTTAAATATTTTATTTTGTATAGTTATTTTAGATAATTTAATTTGGATAAGTTAATTTGTATTTTACGTTACATACTCATTTAAATTTTTTTAGGTGGAATCATGAAAGTATCAGAATCTGGAAAATGCCTTTCATACTTTGTAGAATCGTTTAAATCAGAATTACAGCTTAAAAAACCTGAAAAAATAGTTTATATGGGTTCAAAAGGCGTTTGTTTTTCAATGGCTCAGCTTTTCGGCTATTCAGTTAGAGATTTCGTAAAAAATCAGTATTTTATTCCTGAAACGGAAATAAACAAATCAGTTGAATATGAACTAACTGACATTGGATATCGATTTTTTGGAATTTCCAACATTAAAAAATTGAATAATCCAGATTATCTAATAATAATGGGGGGTATCGCAACAAAACATAGTAATTCAACGCCTGAAGATGCTCGCTTATTAATTAAAAAGATAGTGCCTGAAAAAATAGTTGGTATAAGCATTTGTAACGTTTTAAAAACTTCTGGATGGGCTGAAAAAATCGATTTTGATATAATTATTGACGGAACCCTTGACCCTGTAACAGTATATAAAAAATAGTTTTAAAGTAGTTTTTAATTTTTTTAAGACTATTTATTTTGAAACTATTTATAAAATAAACCTAAAAAATAATCCTTTTTTTAAATAGATGAAAAAATATGTATATTAGCTTTAAAAAAATATAATATGGGATATTTAGTTTAAATAATGGTATTTTACACGATATATCCCATGTAGTAATATTCAATTAAAATAATACGTTAAGTATTTAGGGGGTATTTATGGGGGCAATTATAGAATACCTGCTATTAAGGGACGAAACTTATCAGCTAAATAAAGAAATAATAAATATAATAAACGACGAAAGACGGAGCATTTTTGAAAAAAGAGAGATTATAGGACATCTTCAAAATAAAATATGTTCAAAAAAACAACGTGCTAAGCATTTGAAAGATAAAATATTAACATACTACGCATTTTTAGGAGTGGTAATTACAGTGATTCTTTTAGTAGTAAAATATCGTGGAATTCTATCTCTTTATATATAAAAAGTGTTTTTATATTCTTTAAATTACTTTTCTTTTTTTAATTCTAAAAAATGGGCATCAATAACTACATGAAAAATGCCTGGAGAATAAGTTTTTATTTTATTTATTTTGTAATCAGCTAATACGTAACCATTTTTTTCTGCGTGATACTTTAAACGCTCTATTGGCCTAACTTCAATTATCCCTTCTGGAACTGTTTCGTGATAGTGAATAAATCCACCTTCATTTTTTAAAATTTCAAATGCCTTATCTAAAAATTTATGGGTTGTTAAAACATAACCCATCAAAATGCGGTCTGCAACATTTTTTAAAGGGAATTTTTGATTATTTCCTAAAATGGGAATTACATTTTTTAAATTGTTCAGTTTTATATTTTCTAGTAGATAATTATACGAATCAGGATTAAGTTCAAGAGCATAAAGTAGTTTGGGATTTGAATATTTTGCAAGAGGAATTGTAAAGTATCCTATTCCTGAAAACATATCGACAACAGTTTCAGTATCGCTTGAAATCGTGCTTATTCGTTCACGTTCTTTTAAATTGCCCATGCTCCACATTAATTTTGACACATCTATTTTAAACATGCATCCGTGTTCTTTATGTACTGTTTCTGTTTCTTTTCCATAGATTATCTTTATTTTAGGAATTCTCAAGCTTCCAGTAATGTGGGTGCTGTATTTTACTATTGTTTTACAGTTTGTTTTAGTTAAAAGATAGTCGATTTCTTCAACATTGAGGTTTCTTTTAACTATTAAAATATTCCCTATTTTTTGATATTTTGGCATAGTGTCCATTTTTTTCACGTAAAAGTATTAAATTTATGATGAATAAAAAATAAAAAAAGAAAATAGTATCTTAAAAATTATTTTTTTATTCTAAGTGTTATACCTATTATATATTATATCATATGGAGTATACCTATTATTTATGCTATAATTACTATTTTTCAAGTAATTTTAAGATTGCATTTCCAAACTCTCTTGCAGACTCTGGATTTTTACCGGTAACTACTTTTCCATCAATAATTACATTTTCATCAATATAAATTGCCCCATTTTTCTGTAATTCCAATATTGCTTCATCATCTAGAAATACAGTAGCTTTTTTATTTTTTAAAAGGCCCGCTTGTGCTAAAATTGCAGGAGAAATACATATTGCAGCTGTTATTTTACCTTCGTTATTAAATTCTTTTAAAAGGTCAATTAGTTTATTATTATTCCATAAATACTTCCTTGAACCGCTTCCACCAACAATAACTATTGCATCAAAGTCGCTTGTCTTTACTTCATCAAGAGTTTTTGTAGTAGTAATACGTTTACCAAGTACCCCCGTATGTTGGCCCGTTGTTAAAGATACAACTTGTGTTCCAATATTTTTACTTTGAAATACCTGTAGCGGCTCAAAAAGTTCTTCATCCCTAAATTTTTCAGGTGCAATTACCATTAAAACTGCCAAAAAAATCCCCTCCAGGAAGTTAAAGTGAAATTAGAATACCGACCTTATCGATAGCATTTAATAATATTGTATTTAACTTATAAAAAACTAAAGAGTTTAAGTTATGTAATGATTTTAAGAATATTAAATTAATCATTAAAATTTAGGGATATTATGGACTACATTTTTGAATACCTCTTGAATAACTATTCTCACCTTAAAAACAACTCAAAAATAGTTGTTGCTGAAATTGGAATTGGATTTTATGTTGAAATTTCAAAAAAAATGCAAAAGTCAGGATTTAACGTAATTGCAATCGATTCAAATGAAAAAGCAGTTATTGAAGCTTTTCAACATGGTTTAAACTCTAAAATGGATGATATTTTTAAGCCTGACCTTAAAATATATAAAAATATAAAATTAATATATTCAATAAGGCCCCCAAGGGATTTACAGCCATATTTACTTAATCTTTCCAAAAATATAAATTGTGATCTTGTAATAAAACCCCTTAGCGGTGAAGAACCAATTTCGGAGCTAAAACTCGTAAACTACTTTGGAAAGCCACTTTATATCTGGAAAAAATGATTATATTTACGATAAAAGCTAAAATCATAATTACTATTACTAGCTTTATCGTTTAATGGCCATACGTGAAAGTTTATAAGGGATTTATTACATAACTATAAAATATTAACCATTTTAAAGAGGGGAAATTTTGCAGTCATTTAAAATTGCTAAGATAATGGGTATACCAATTGAACTTCACATAACGTTCATACTGCTTTTAATAGTTGTTTATTATTTTTGGGGCATTGAAGGATTTATTTTATATGTATCTTTGTTTACATCCGTAATTTTACATGAATTAGGGCATTCATACGTTGCAAAAAAGTATGGTGTAAAAATAGAAAAAATACTGCTTCTTCCAATAGGGGGAATGGCAATGATGGACGAAATTTCAAGAGAAGGAGAGTTAAAGATTGCACTTTCAGGCCCATTAGTAAGTTTAGTTTTAGGTACCGTGCTTCTTTTACTATCAAGCGTAAAAGATTATGTTTTAGCAGATTATTCTCTTTTTCAGACCGTAGGTGCATTAAATATTCTTTTAGGATTGTTCAACTTAATTCCTGCGTTTCCAATGGATGGAGGACGAGTATTTAGGGCATTAATTTCAAAACTATCAAATTTAAGTTATGTAAAAGCAACAAAAATCGCATCAACCATTGGCCAGTACTTTTCACTCTTGCTTTTACTATTTGGATTGATAAATTTCAATGTAATCTTAGTTTTAATATCTATTTTTATCTATTTTGGAGCATCGCAAGAATACCGTGCCCTCGTTGCAAATACATTATTTGAAAATGTATCTGCAAAAGATATAATGTCTAAAAATATTATATATGTAAATTCAAACGAAACTGTGGACGACGTTTTAAATTTAATGCTAAAACACAGGTTTTTAGGATATCCAGTAGTTGAAGATGAAAAAATTGTAGGTACCATTACAATAAACGAACTCAATTCAGCCCAAAAATCTGATAAAATAAAGGATTTAATGGAACCTCCGGTAATGGTGCCTCCAAATGCAGCTTTAAATCAGCTTTTAAGGGGAATGGGTAAAGCCGATAGGGTTTATGTGGTTGAAAATGACAAAACTTTAGGAATAATTTCAAAAACAGATATTGTAAGAACTTTAAGCGTCCTTGGATTAAAAAATAATAAGTAAAAATAAATTTAAAAAATATTATTTTTTTAGCATTTTAAGTATTAAATGGATAAAGTATATCACTATGCGATTAGGCCATAATACTTCTTCAACTACTAAATACATATCGCACATATGGGGATAATTATATATAGTTTTCAAATAAGCTAAAAGTATTGATAAAAATGGTGAAAAAAATGAAAATATGTGTAACAAGTACCGGAAACTCATTTGAAAGCGGTTTTGAACAGAAATTTGGAAGAAGCCCATATTTTATAATTTATGATACAGAAACTAAAGAATTTGAAACCTTGGATAACTTAAAAAGAGATTCCGCACACGGTGCGGGAATTGGTGCGTCACAAGCCGTACTTTCCAAAGGTATTAATGTAGTAATAAGCGGAAATATCGGGCCAAATGTGAAAATAGAAGTTTGATGAAAAAAATATCAATTTATGAAGGCATTGGAAATACGGTTCTTGAAAACATCCTATTATTTGAAAAAAATGAATTGAAAGAAATAATTACACCTAAAAACCCCTTCAATGTAACACTGGTTAAATAATTTACCGGAATAGTCTTCAGTGGTAAAATTGAAAAAAGGTTTTATCTTATACGAACTTAAACATTGGGGCAGAGTGTGCAGGAAAAATCGTAACTGAAGTTAGAAAAAATGCTTTAAAAAATATTAAATGAGAGGCGATATTAATTGACGGATCTCTGGGAATTGGTTATGTCGTAATTTCGTCAGTTACGGGCTGTGATTATGCATTATTAGTAACTGAACCAAAAAATTGGCCTTGATGATTTGGTGCGGGTTTTAGATCTTTTAAAATATTTTGAAATCGAATGCTACGTGATAGTAAACAAATACGACATAAATCCTGAAAAAATCACGGAAATCATAGATTATTGTGAAAAATCCGGTTTTGAAGTTCTTAGAAAAATTCTATTCGATAATACTGTCATTAAATCACTTCAGGAAGTACTGTCATTAGATCATTTCAGAAGGAATTCCTCTTTTAAACTATAAAAAAGTCCTACAGGACTTGCAATTATGGGTATGTGGAATAAATTACATTCAAAAATTATACTATAATTATTATTCTCAAAAATATTTACTCACGTAAAAGCAAAGATTTTATATATTAGTTATCCAATAGAATAATTATGCACATATGTGCATAAATTATCATTGATGAAAAGGTTGATAAAATGGATTTTAGAATGCATAAAAACTGCATATGTAAAAAATTATTTGGTAATGCCAGATATTCCGGTACGGGAATAAGGCGACTTCTTAGAATGGTACTTAGCTCTGAAGAAATTGAACATGTAATTAAAAAGGAGACTGGATTAAAAGTACCTGAGGAAGAATTAGATAAATTATCAAAAGAAATGCTTAAAGATGAAAAAATAATAGATGCGAGAAGAATGAATTCATTCAGGGGTTCTGGATCCCAGTTCCGTGGCGGAAGAAAATTTGGAATACAATAATAAAAATTAACAAGGCGATAATTTGAAAATAGCAATACCTACAATTGAAAATAAAATCTGCTCGCACTTTGGTAAAACTCCTTTTTTCACCATTTTTGAAATAAACGAAAACAAAGAAGTAATAAATGCTAAAAAAATAGAAAATTCCCCTTGTGAAGGCCATGATGGGGGGCAGAAACATACTGCTGGAAATGGTTCAACTATTGAAACACTACTTTCTGAAAATGTAGATGCAGTTATTTTCATTAATATGGGGCAAAAAAGTATAAATGCACTTTCAAATAGAATTAAACTCCATCATACAGATCTAAAAGATGTTGAATCTGCGTTAAAACAGTTTTTAGAAAATAGGTACTAAACACGAGTAATAAAAATGCATAAATAACTTTAATTTACATTTATATACATTTCTTTTTTTAAAAAAATCTAAAAAATTTAAAAATCGTTTTTCAGTCAAAAATTAGTTAAGTTAAAAAAGAATAATAAAAAGAAAATTATTCTTGTTCTTCAGTTTTTTCATTCTTTTTGTATTCTAAAAATCCGCACTTTCCGCATGCGTATCTGTTTAAGTGTTCAGCCATGAATACACCTGCACCACATTTAGGGCATGCTTTTTTCGTTCTTGTTACACTGTTTCCTTCTACTTTATAGTAGTCTGATTTTTTTGTACTTGGTGCTTTTGCGCCTTTTTTACCTTTAGCTGCTGCCATATTATTCCTCCGCTACTTCTGCTGCTTCTTCAAGTTTGTTTTTTTCCAAAACGGATTTTTTCTCTACGGTATTCATGATTTTTTCATCTTCGTAGATTTTTGCGTAGCCTTTTGCTTCCAATTTACCAAATTCTTGGTCTAATGTGTCAATTACAAGCATTTCTTTTTTAGCGTTTAAAATTGCTACTAGTTTAACTTTTACATCTTTAATTGAAGGTGTAGCGCCGTCAAACGTAGCTAAGAATTTTACTTCCCTTCTGTGTAATAACGGGTTATTTTTGTCTGAGATAATCTTTATGTCCATCATATCACCGTTCTTCCATATCTTTTAGAAGTTTTTCGATTTTCTGTTTCAGTTCTTTTGTAATCTTTAAAACTACCATGCCTTCGTCAGGCTGTCCATAAATGACTGAGGTATCCTCGGGGAAATACTTTATTACAGGAAGTGTAAGTAAGTCTTCTTCACCCTTAACGATTAAAGCCATGTCTCTATCATCTATGGTGGAAAGGTATTTAATTCTTTCTATGGCTTCATCAGAAATATATCCTGGAGGATTATAAACCTCAAAAACAGTTTTAAATTTATGAGGTATTTCAACAGGCACGTTTCTCTTAGTTTTAAAGTCTAAAATTGATAAGTCTGGTACAATACCATTAGATAAAAGATGTTTTGTAGTAACATCACCAATAGAAATAACCTTTCCTTCTATACTGTTAAGTTCCTTATATACTTTTCCAAAAGGCTTTTTTAACTCGGTTGCAACCTTATCCGTGAGTATATACATGATTTTCACGATATGTAAAAATTATTTAACACTAAGAACATATTTTCCTTTAATATCAATTCTTGCTTTTTTTGCTACTTCTGAATTATTCGGATCTAAAACAATTAAAAGACCTTTCACGTTTTCGGAAGTATCAAATCCACATATTGGGCAAGTATCGTCCTTTGTGACGTATTTGCATCTTAAACATGCCTTCATTCAATTCACCTCGTTAAATAAAAAATCAGAATAAGTACATTAGATATTGAAAGTAAAAAATAACTAATTATTGACTAATTTTTTTCCTTTTTATTTTTTACTACCTGTTCTTCAAGCCATTCTAATTTTCCAAGGCTTTGTTGTCTCATTGTAAGTGCAATTTTGCTTCCTCTCTTTTTTTCTTCTTTTAAGCTTACTGCAACAATTCTTGCCCTTACAAAATCTCCCTTTTCTAAAACTTTACCTGTTTCTTTCCCAATAATTGCTTCTCTTTTTGGGTCAAAACTTACAAAATCATCCATAATCTGCGAAATGTGGATTAAACCGTCAAGGGGCCCAAGCCTAATAAAAGCACCGAATTCAACAACGTCAACGATTTCCCCTTCAACAACCTCGTGAAGTTCTGGAACGTATGTAAGAACGTCAAATTTTGTTTCGTGATAAGCTGCACCGTCCCCATATATAATGCTTCCATCACTTACCTGATTTATGTCAACTATTGAAAGAACGTATCCTACATCTTTATCGAGAATTCCTTCGTATTTATCCATTAAAACCCTTTTCACGTTATCGTTTAAAGGCGTTCCAAACATTTTTGGCGGAACTCTTACGGTATCAGAAATTGTTAAAATTTTGTACAAATAACCACCTCGGATTATACCTGATTAATGTTGTAAAACAGTTAAAATAATTAAAAATTGTTTTCTCAAAATAGTAAAACAGTTTCAGTATATATATCTTGTTTTTAATATATAAAATCTATGGATTAGAAATATACTTTATGGAAAACCGATGAAACGTAGATATATACTATTTAACCTATTTTTTTACAAATTAACTGTTTTTTTTTAACTATACATTATTTTCTTGAAATTCCAATAATATCTTTTAAATTTAAATCCCGATTTTTCAAAAATTCTTCAATTTCCTGATTTATTTTTTGGAATATATCATATCCACGATAATAGACTCCAGTTCCAACCTGAACTCCCGACGCTCCTGCCATCATAAATTCAATAGCGTCATATCCGGTTGTAATTCCCCCTACGCCAATTACTGGAACTTCTACTGTTGAACATATATCGTAAACATTCTTTACTGCAATTGGTTTTATTGCTTTTCCACTCATTCCGCCAAATTTGTTTGCTAAAACTGGTTTTTTTGATTCTATATCTATAACCATTCCTGGGCCAAGGGTATTTATTGCAACTATTCCGTCAGCTCCTGCATTTACAACAGAATTTGAAATTTCTTTTATATCAGTTACATTTGGCGTTAATTTCACGATAACAGGTATATCTGAAACACTTTTTACTGCTGAAACCACATTTTTTGAAAGGCATTTATCTTGACCAATTGACGAACCATACCCTCCGCCTGCATGAGGGCATGAAATATTTAGTTCTAAAACGTCTACATGAGGTATTAAATTTTCAGCAACTTTTTGAAATTCGGTTTCATTTTTACCATATATTGAACCAATAATTTTTACATTCATTCTTTTCATTTCTGATTTTATCCGTTCAAGTTCTAAGATATACTCTTCTACTCCCGGGTTTGGTAAACCCATTGCATTTAAAAATCCGCCTTCAACTTCAACCATTGTTGGATTTTTATGTCCTTCCTTTTTTTCAATTCCAACAGACTTAGTGCAAACTGCACCTGCACCATTTTTAGCCATTCTTTTTAGAGCGCTTCCAGTTTCACCCATAACGCCCGCTGCTAAAAACACGGGATTTTTAAATTCGATGTTCCAAAGTTTTGTTTTTAACATTTTAAAATCTCCAAGATATTTTAAAAGATATTTAGAAAAGGACATATAAAAAACTAAAGAATAAAGTATTAAAAGTAGCCATGTTAGTCAGGATAATTAAATCAAAGCAAAAGTAAATTAAGAATAAAATTAAATTAAATGTGGGGTGGAAAAATGGAACAGATTATAAGAGATTTAATCGTTAATTTTGTAAAAAATTATCCTTTAGAAAATAATACCAAAACTGCATGGAAAAAGCCAATTGTTGGATATTCAGATGCCGAAAATCCAGAATTTATAAAATTAAAGGAAATTATCTCAAAAGAACATTTAACTCCTCAAGAAATTTTACCAACTTCAAAAAGTGTTGTTTGCTATTTTTTACCTTTTGCTGAAAATATCGTCAAAAGTAACGATTTTTCAGGAATTGCATCTAAAGAATGGGCTAAGGCATATGTTGAAACTAATAATATGATTAAGAATTTAAATAGTTATTTATCTGTGGAATTAGGTAAGTTTGGGCATGTTTGTGCTAAAATTCCACCAACGCATAATTTTGATACTGAAAAACTTATAAGTAATTGGTCGCATAGGCATGTTGCATATATCTCAGGTTTGGGAACTTTCGGAATAAATAACATGTTAATTACGGAAAAGGGATGTAGTGGGAGAATTGGAAGCATTGTTACCGATATTAAATTAATTCCAACTGAAAAACCATGTTATGAATATTGTTTATATAAGTACAATTATTCATGTGGTGTTTGCATTGAAAAATGTGAAAAAGGAGCCTTAAAAATAAATAAATTTAATAGAAAAGAGTGCTATAAAGCATGCCTTTTGAATGCAAAAATTTATGAAAAAATTGGAATTTCCGATGTTTGCGGAAAATGCTTATCAAATATTCCTTGTTCGTTTGAAAATCCAAGTAAAAAATTAAAAAATTAAAAATTGGATGTAAATTAAATGCATTTTGGTTTGCTTAAAATTTAAAACTGTTAAAACATTAATTTGTTTTCTTTTAAACACAATTTTGCTTCATTCATAATTTTTAAAATATCTTTTTCTTCATTATATTTTTCAGTAATAATTTCAGAAAGGCAACCATATTCAATCCGATTAAAAATATGCTTTAAATAATGTCTTTCTTCGTTGGTTGCAATTAATTGCGCTTTTTTATATATTGCTTCAAGTTCGGGCTTTAAATTTTTAGTTCCAGATTTTTTTGCTGTTTCAAATACTTCCAATATTCCTTCTTCATCATCAGGGAGATTTAAGTCATCCACACGAATTAAACAATTTATCAATGCAGAAATGGCCATATCTGCATGAATAGACTCTTGTTCATCCATTGCTTTTATTTCAACACATTTTCTTTCTCGTCTTACTATTAAACCTCTTGAATTTACCCATTCCTGACATAAAACTTGAGCTTCTTTTTCCTTAAGTTCCATATACATTTTTTCAAGTAGGTCTTCATAATCTGAAGATTTTAAAAGAGGTTCAGGAATTATTTTTCCAGTAATTTCAGGAATTTCTTTTTGGTTTTCTTTATAGTATATAAGCCTGTTATCTGCGTATTTAGTAAGTTTTCCTTCAACCATGGGGGAAGATGCGGTTAAAGCAACAAGATATGGAATCATGGTCCTAATTTTATTGTGTTTTAAAACCATATCGTCTTCACTTGAATATGATACATTAACTTGTATTGACTGTATATTTAACCATCCATGCTGTTTTAAATTGAATACACGGTCATATGTATCGAAAACTTCCCTTTCATCATGATCCCAGAATGCAGTTCCGTTTAAATCAAGTAAAGGGTGCATTCCAAGACCCATTAAATTATAACAATTATTTGTACGGGAGTGAAAGTCTTTCATGCCGTCATAAAGCATTTTTTCCAAGTCTTTAATGCTTCCTGAAGGCATTTTCGGCTTAAATTCAATTACGTGTTTTTGAAGTTCTTTTGAAATTCCAATTGTATCTAAAAAGAATTCATTTTGTATTTTTCCAGTAATTTCTTTAATTATTACATCTGAAATCGGCATTGCTTTAAAATTAAAGTCATTGATAGAATATTCATGCTCAGTTCCTATCATTAACCACACCATTTGTTTCCAAAGCTTCTGAAATATTTAATTCGTTTTTGTGGAAATTAGACTTATCTGTATTCATTATGTACGAAATTATTTTTAAATACGCTTCAGGGTAAAATTCATCTTCCGTTGTTTCCATAGATGGATTATCATTTACCTCTATTACGTAAACTTCACCATTTCTTTCTTTTAAGTCTATCCCATAAAGTCCGTTCCCAACAGCATTTGCTGCCTTTAAACCAAGTTCAAGGACTTTTTTTGGGACTTCATCTAATGGAATACTTTCAACAGTGCAAAAAACCATATGCCCGTCAATACAGTCTTGTATCTTAAAACTTTCTTTTGGAAGATGGTATTTACATGTGTATATTATTTCCCCATTTATAACGCCAATTCTCCAGTCAAATTTACTTCCTATAAATTCTTGGACGACAAAAATGTCAGAAAGACGTGTAAATCGGTTTGCAACTTTCATAAATTCTTCAAGAGACGTAATTTTTTCAACACGAACTGAAAATGATGTTGAAGGTTCCTTAAGTACAAGTGGGAGCCCTAATTCACTTATTATTTTTTCCGCATTTCCTTCATTTACTTCTGATTTTTTCATAAATATAGTTTTTGGAATATTAATTCCATTTTTAATCATGTGGGAATACATATTTATTTTATCCGCACATATTCTAATCGACTTTGAATCATCTATTACTTTTACCCCATGTAATTCTGCCATTCTCGATGCTACATAACTTATATTCATGGGATCTGTTTTACAGCGTATAAAAAGACCATCTAAAGTCTTTATTTTATTAATTTCATTTGGAAATAAAAAATAAAACTCATGTCCCATCGATTCAGCAATATCTCTAAAACGAATAAGTGAGCGGAGTTGATTTGAACTACTTAAAGTTTGCCTATCTACAAAAACTCCTAATTTTCCCATTTAATCCACCAACAAGGTCTTTTCAATAAGTTCCTTTTCTTTTTTAGTGAGTTTTGAAGTATTAAGTGGAGATATTGATGAAAGAAGCATTTTGCCATCCTTATTAACACACAATACCTTTAATAGGGGGATTTTGAAAATTTCGTATATTTTACCTGCAATATATTTTAACTGTTCATTTTCCACGTCAGTTTGCCCAAATATTACTGAAAAATCAACAATGCTTGAATCTTCCGAAATATTCTGGTAGCAAAGTGGGTACTTACCACAGTTTGTCACGTGTTTTGAGGCTTTTTTTGATTCATCGCAGTTTTTAACAACGTAATAAATTGAAGGGTCTGAAAAATAATTTAATGAATAAACTATAGATGGAAATGGGACGTATCCATAGGATATCTCAAAATTACATGTTGGAATTCCTGAAATTTCCGCACGTTTCAATGCAATTGGAACTACATAAGCATCTAAAACATCCTTACTATTTGGAAATACTTTGTCTTCCCCATTAATTTCTTTTAAAATTATTTCATAGTAGCTTTCTGTTTTGTAAAAATAATCTTTGCTTATTACACAGTCTATTCCGTCTTTTACAACAGTATATGAACCTTTATTTAAAAAAAACCCTTTTTTAGGAATAAAAGTCACCTTTTAATAAGTTTTAAAGGTTCGATACCCCCCATGATAATCGAAGTATCATGAATTCCTCTACTATTCCAGTATATAAATCTATTCTTTTTTAAAACCTGGAGCGTATTGAATGATTTTTATAAAAAACAGGATTTTTAATGGATTTTGAAAAATATTAGTAAGATATTAAGACGATAGTTTATAAAAACGATAGTTTAGTAAATGTATATTAAGTCTTTTGAAAATAAAATATATTAAGGCTAAAAAGCCTTGGCATTATGGGGTGGAAAATATGGAAACAGAACATACAATTGAAAAAAAAGCACATAAAACTACCCATTCACAGTCTCAGAAGGATTATTTGGACTGGCTTTCGATTGTTCTTGTTATAATTGGGGGTTTAAACTGGGGATTAGTTGGCGCGATTAATATCGACCTTGTGCAACTATTATTCGGTGGATTTCCAATGGTTGCAAGAATAATTTATATTTTAGTTGGACTTGCTGCCGTCTACATGATTTACTTTGCTACAAAAAAATAACTTTAAAAATTAGAACTTAAAAATATACTTAAAAACTAACTATATTTATTCTTTTAACATGTACATTCCATCAACCCAATTTTTAACGTAATCGTTTGTTTCTTCCTTTTTATTTAATACATCTAAAAAAATCGTTCCGCCAATAATTTTATTGTCTAAAAGTTCATTTTTCATACGTTCTAGGGTTTTTCCAATATTTTTATCTGCCGTACAAAATACTGCAACTTTTTTTTTGGAGAATTTATATTTTGAAAAAAATGTTCTTATTGGAGCAGCCATATTTCCAGCCCATACGGGAGTTCCAATATATATTGTGTCATATTCATCAATATCTATTAAAATATCCTTAATTTCCGGCTTTTTCCTAAACAATATAAACCTTAAAAGTTCTAAAAATCTTGAAACCTTATTTTCAGAGATATCTCTTAAAAGCTCAATTTTTAAAATATCTGCAGAAGCGTATTTTGAAATCATTTCCGCAACAAATTCAGTATTTCCTGTAAGAGAATAATATATTACTAATTTTTTTTCTTCTCTCAAAATTTCCCCTCCAAAATTATATTTTTAAATTAAACATTCTAACTGTATTCTCATGAGATATAGCTTTTATTATTGAATTTGAAATTCCTTTTGCTTTTAATTTTGAAGCTGTTTTTGGAACAGAAAAAATATCTGAAGGGGCAGACGAACTATCACTATTCAATAAAAATCTTTTTTCGCAGTAGTTAGAAACTATTTCAAAAACATCTTTTGAAGATAATTTTTGAGGTTGAACTGTAAGCCCGAGATTATAGTCCGTATCCCACAAAATGGGTATTGTTTCTTTTGTAACGTGTTCTATAACTATTTTTTTCTTAAATTCTAAAGAAAGAGATAGTGTTTCTAAATTTTCCAAAATTTCTCTTGTAACATATTCTTTATTAGTTCTTGGAGTGTGTATAACTACGGGTAAATTCATTTCTTTTGCAATAGATACCTGATTTAAGAAAATTTCAATTTCGTTTTTAGTGCATTTTTCAAGCCCTATTTCCCCAACCCCAATAACTCCTTCTTTTTTAAAATAACTTTTTAAAACATCATAGTCGATATTTTTAGGAATTGCTCTTGGATGAATTCCAATGCATGCATACATTTTAAGACCGTTTTTTTTGGCTTTTTCTATTTCAACTTCCAAAATTCTATCAAAATGGTCTAATAATACGTCAAAAGACCTCATTTTCAATGGATCGTGTGCATGAGTAATAACGCAGTCAAAAATTGCCGCCATTATCTCAAAATCTTCATAAGGTCTTGAATCAGAGTGAATATGTGAATCAATCATTAAAGCACCATTATCATTAAAAGTGTTATTATAATTAAAGCCTATTTTTTAGAATGCTATTTTTTTTAAAGTTAATTTTTAAGTTATATTGCATTTCTATTATTATATTTCTATTTTTTTAAATTGTTCAAAAACATTTTCTTCGTTTTTAATAACTTTCTATTTTAACTTTATTTTTACCTCTTTATATATTTTGTAAGATATAAGTTATGTAAAATAAGGGAGGCGGTATATGTATGGAACTCTATTTTAGAGGAGGGGCTTTTGAAGTTGGAAGAAGTTGTGTAGAAGTAAAATCAGATAAAAGTACAGTATTATTTGACTGCGGTGTAAAATTATCCCCCAAGGGAATTGAATATCCAATTTTAGATGATTTAAATGCAGATTGCGTTTTCCCATCTCATTCACACCTTGATCACGTTGGAAGTATTCCAGTTTTAATTCGAAAAGGCATGGTTCCCGCAATTTATGCAACCCCAATTACAAAGGCAATTACTAAAGAGCTTTTAAGGGATTCCTTAAAAATTTCACAGGTAGAAGGTCATGAACTTCCGTACGATAAAGAGGATTTTAACACTTCATTAAGCCTATTTAGAAAAGCAGGATATAATAAACCGAAAAAATTTAAAGATTTTGAATTTGAACTATTTAATGCCGGCCATATTCCTGGAAGTTCAACAATTTTACTAAATTATGGAAGTAAAAAAATAGTTTATACTGGAGATGTAAAAGTAAATGACACAGAACTTGTAAAGGGGGCAGATTTATCATATTCTAAGGAAAATATTGATTGTTTGATAATTGAATCAACTTACGGGGGAAATAATCAGGAAGATCGAAAAGAAGCCGAGAAGAAGTTTGTAGAAGAAATAAAAAAGACTGTTGAAAGAGGGGGAGTTGCATTAATACCAGTTTTTGCAGTTGACCGTAGCCAAGAAATTATTATGATGCTTAATAAGTACGATTTTAAAGTTCCAGTATATTTTGATGGACTGGGTAGAAAAATAACTCGAATAATGCTTGATTATCCAGAATACTTAAATTATCCCCATGAATTAAAAGATGCCTTTTTTAAGGTAATTGAAGTGAACCCAAAAGACAGAAAACAGATTATAAAAGACCTGAAAAACAATGGGGGAATAGTAGTCAGTACTGCGGGAATGCTTGAAGGGGGGCCAATAATTCCATATATTTTTGAATTTATGAAAGATAAAAAAAGTTCCCTGATTTTTACTGGCTACCAAGTAGAAGACACTGCTGGAAGATATTTACTTGAAACTGGAAAAGTAAAAATGGGAGAACTTGATGTAACTCCTGAATTTGAAGTTATGGCGTTTCAATTTTCTGCCCATGGGGAAATGGGCGAATTAAGGCATATCGTAAAAAAAGTAAACCCTGAAACATTAATTATTCAGCATGGAGAAGCTAGTTCACTTGAATCTTTTAAAAACTGGGCAGTTTTAGAAGGATTTAGTGAAAATAAAGTATTTACTCCTAAAGTAGGGGATAAAATTAATTTAAATGAAATTTTAAGGTAATAATTCATTTAAAATCTTAAACTAATATTTTAAAATTAATTTTTAGTTTATTTTTTAAATGTTAAATACTTTTATTTAAAAAAGAAAATATTATTCCACAATTTCAAGTCCATACATTAAAACATTGCTTTTTTTCATGTGTAATCTATAATTTACAATTTTCGATGTTGTTTCCATTATCTTTTTTGCATACATTTGGTCAACTAGCGTATTTAAAAATCCCCTTACATCATCAGGGGCCTTTATTCCGTATATATCGTTTGCACCACTTGAAATTACGACTGGAGTATCATATTTTTTACAGAGCATTAAATTTCTTTGAAATGCCCATAAAACTCTTGCACGGTCGTAATTTTTATTTTTAATCAGATTTGATAAATTTAGTTCAATAGAAACTCGATTAGTACTACCCAATCTTGTTAAAACATGGTCAAGTCCATTATCCGCCCTATTTAATTCAGGAGTAGATAATACATCTGTTTCATTTGATTCAAGCGTTTTTCTGTTTATTTTAATATCGCCACCTTCAATAAAAATCATTTCTACCCGATTCCTATATTTTTTAACTATTTTGTCAATTTCATTTTGGTTGTTAGATAAAATTTTTAATCCAGAATACACCAAAATTCCATTTTCTTCACCATATTTTTTTGCATTATCTATTAATTCATCAGAAAAATCCGTATGGTTCTGAAATGCAACACTGCCGTCCCAACCAAACCGTTTTAAAGTCATGATTCCTTTTTCATCAAAAATCTGATTTATATCAAAAACTTTTTCAAGCATTTAAATCCCCTGTAAATTAAAATTAACGTAAAATAATAGTAATAATATAAAAAAAGAAGTAAATCTGAATTAATACCTATCTTGAGGAGTTTTTACTTCATCAACAATTTTTTTGCCTGCTGCAACTTCATCGATGCTGTGAATAACTCCATTCATTGATTCAATAATTGACTTAATTGCCTCATAATCTAAATTATACCCTTCAATTGTAATTTTAATATTTTCAGTCGATTTGTCAATTTCATAAACGGTGATATTTACCCCGTCTATGCCATCTAAAGAACACAATTTAAGTGCCAAATCTGTCAATTTAGGTTCATGTGTTTTTAAAACATCTAGAACCATCCTACGTAATTTTGTCAAAATATTCCTCCATATACCTTAGGATAATACTAAAAATACATTTTAAGATTTAAATCGATTTACATTCTTTTTCCCTAATTTAAAGAAGGTATTATTTATATTTATAGTTGTATCTCAAATAATATATATCTTATTTGTAATACATGATTATATTACAATTTATTAATAGTTGACTTATAAGTCTGAAAAATTTACGGTTTTTATTTTAAAGTAAATTTTATTTTAAAGTAGATAAAACCTAAAATTATTGAATTAATGCTTTGATTAATACTTTAATTTAAAATGACCCTGTAAAAGAAATTAAAACAGCGTGATAGCATGATATTACACCCAAGACCTTCCCCAATTGCTGCTTCGATGTACCAGTTAAGAGACATTGGAATTGATGCAATAATTCTTCACGGCCCAAGTGGTTGCTGTTTTAGAACCGCAAGATTACTTGAAATCGATGGAATAAGGGTATTTACAAGTTCAATGAGTGAAAATGATTTTATTTTTGGTGCAATGGATAAATTAAGGAACGTAATTAACGAAGTTTTAGAATACTTAAAAAAAGAATGCCCAAAAAAAGAACCTTATAAAATAGGAGTTGTTGGAACATGTGCAAGCATGATTATTGGTGAAGACTTAAAAAGTGCTGTAGAAGAATTTGAAGATATTATTATTCCTGTTGAAATTCACAGCGGGCTAAATGACAACACAATTGGCGCAGTGCGTGCAATGGAAGGAGCCCTTTTATCGGGGCTAATTACTAATCGTGAGTATGAAAGACAGAAAAAAATGCTTTTGAAAGCAACTGAAATTGAAAAAGCACGTGGAATGGCAAAAAATAAATATTTAAAACCAAATTACGACGATGACCTTGAAAAATTTATTGAAATATTAAAAAACGCTAAAAAAGAGATTAAAAATGGAAAAAATTTAAAATTAGCCTGTATTTTAAATGCTAAAAAAGAAACTGCGTATCTATTTTCAAACCCACTTTTGGAATTAAACAAACATTTTAATTGCATAAACATTGCAAACCTCGATGAAAATATCGGATTCGATAAAATAAGAAAAGATGCTAAAAACATTGTTAAAGAATTTAATGAAAATGGGTTTAAAATTGATTATATAACTGGAGGACTTGATGAATACCCAATAGCATGTGAAAATGCACTATCTTATTTAATAGAATTAAATCCTGATATTGTAATTGTTTCAGGGGTTCCACATGCACTCTTAATTGAAAAATTAAAGGATATGAACCCAAATGTTATAACAGTAGGAATTAGTGACGGCCCAAGGCTTTATCATCCGATAAAAGAAGTTTACGACTTTTGCATAATCGAACTTGATGCCCATGCAAAAGTATTGGGAAATGAAAAAATTGTAAAGTCAAGGCTTGGGGAAATTTTAAGTTATTTAAATTTTTAACGGTGTTCTTTTTAAATAGACAGATATTAATAAAATCAAGCAGATATTTTAATTAAATTTTTACAAGTTGAATTTTGCGAGGGAAATTATGCAAAAACCATGGGTTGAAAAGTACAGGCCTGAAAACCTTGACGAAGTTGTTGGGCATCAAGAAATAATAAAAAGACTCAAAAATTATGTTGAAAAAAAATCAATGCCCCACTTATTATTTAGTGGATCCCCCGGTGTTGGAAAAACCACTGCTGCATTATGCCTTGCAAAAGACCTTTACGGAAATACTTGGAAAGAAAATTTCCTTGAATTAAACAGTTCTGATGAAAGGGGAATCGATGTAATTAGGACGAAAGTAAAGGACTTTGCAAGGACAAAACCAATTGGAGATGCGCCATTTAAAGTAATATTTTTAGATGAAAGTGATGCATTAACATCAGATGCGCAAAATGCACTTCGTAGAACGATGGAAAAGTATTCTGATATATGTAGATTCGTATTAAGCTGTAACTATCCAAGTAAAATTATTCCCCCAATACAGTCAAGATGTGCAATTTTTAGATTTTCACCGTTAAAAACCGAAGACCTTGTTAAAAATTTAAAGGAAATTTCTGAAAAAGAAAGTATAAATGTTGAAAAAAGTGGAATGGATGCAATAATCTATGTTTCAGAAGGGGACATGAGAAAAGCAATTAATGTATTACAAACCGGTGCTGCGGTTTCAAAAAATATAAATGAAACAGTAATTTATAAAGTCGCATCAAAGGCAAGGCCTGATGAAATTAAAAAAATGACTGAACTTGCATTAAATGGAAAATTCGTTGAAGCACGTGAACAGCTTTATAAGCTTATGATTGACTGGGGAATGAGTGGAGAAGATATAATAATACAGATATTTAGAGAAGTTCCAAATTTAGAAATTTCTGAAAAAGAAAAAGTGCATTTAGTTGAAGCAATCGGAGAATGTGATTTTAGAATTGTTGAAGGTGCAAATGAAAGGATACAGTTAAGTGCACTACTTGCAAAGATGGGAATTTTAGAGTGAAAATACTTTTTAAAAATTATTTTTTAAGTTATTTAAATTATTTAAAGTTCTTTTTAAATTTTTTGTTTAAAAGCTTTCAAATTTAGAATTATTTCTAGCAATTTTAAAATATTATCATCAAGAGGGATAAATATGAGTCTATTTCAATTTTTAGCAAGTGATAACCCATTAGACGAATTAGATAACCCATTTAAGGAGGTTATATCTATAAACGAAGCTCTTGAAAAGAAGATAAAAATAGCGGATTTTATATTAAATGATACGAAAATAAATCGGAATGAAAAAAACATACTTTTTTTTGAATCAGAAGATTATTTAGGGGAATTAAAAATTACAAATAATACGTATTATTCTATAGAATACTGTAAAAAATATTCAAAAAAGCAGTATTTTGCGGAATTAAAGTTTCATTACACAAAATTAAGAGCAGAACATCTTTTTAAGTATATCGCTAATCAGATTAATGCCGTAATTGAAATAGAAGTATGGAATATCTGGCTAAATGATGATAGACTAAAAACCACAAAAACAGTTAATATTAACGAATTAAAACTTACAGATTTAGCATTTCTAGATTCAGTAAACGGATATAACGGGCCAGAATGTCTCATTATCCAAAAATAATTATTAAAAAGAGGTAGTTCATTTTAGATTATGTATTACATCTTAATTTAAAATCCAAGGCTTTTTTGTACAACGATTACAGTAATATCAGTAAGCATTGGTCTTTTTTTAATTACTGAATAAATTCTGCATGCACGGGTTTCTAAATCACAATTTACACAATAACCTGTTTTTATACATGGGTTTAAAAATCCCAATCGTTTCATATTTTTTGGAGCCGCTTCCATTTTAATCCTTTCAAATGCGGTTTTTACATCCTTACAAAGTTTATTTAACCCAACTACAACAATTACTTTTTTTGGGCCAAATGACATTGCTGAAACCCTATTTCCAACGCCATCCACATTTACAAGTTTTCCATCAACAGTTATTGCATTTGTACTTGAAATAAACAAATCCGATGTTAACTGCTGTCGCATTATTTCCATTTTTTCATCAATTGTAATTTCAGGTGTGTTATGGTCTAAAATTACCGCCCCTTTTTCAATTGCTTTTTCTAAAATTCCTAACGAGTTTACAGTAACTGATCCCCCAAATCCAACTTTAGTCCCGGTTCCAATGTAGTTTAAAATAAATTCTGAAACTTCTTTTTCGCTGGAAAAGTAATACGCATCAAAAAGATTTTTTTTTAAATTTTCAATGAGTTTTTTTCCAATAAGTTCATTATGCCACTCGTGAACTTCATTCATAAAACCACCTAAAAAAGTTCTGTATAATACTTTAGAAAAACTTCCGTAAATAATCTATGTAATTTTAAAATTTTTAGATTTAGTTTAAAAAGATTTTTTTTGAATTTATGAATTTAAATTAAAATAAAAAAATTTTAAAAAATGTATTAAAATAAAAAATTTAGATGTAAACAAAAATTTCTTTATCTAATATAACAATTTTTTCATATTCGCCTTCTGGTTTTTCATCTAAAACGAAAAATCGTTCTTTTCCAGAAACATCAGAAACTGCAAAGGAAAGAATGTATCTTAATTCCTCTTCTTCACAATAAAGTTTAACTTCTGTTTTAAATCTTCTTGCAAGCCTTGAAATATCTCTTAATGCAAGTTTTAACTCGGTAAAAAGGGCCATGTATTCTTTTACATAATCAATTTGCTCTTTTGTTCCAGTAATTACGGGATACTCCTTATCCATCATTTCATTTTTCCTTATTTCATAGCCTATTCCATTTATACATGAAAGACGCCCTATAACTGACTGAGGAATACCTGGGGGAAGGGGTATTTCAATAATATCAATGTTTTCATTTTCAAAATTTCTCTCGTTTTCCATTTTTTTCGCCCGATTTTATTTTTAACACGGTTGTTAGTTTTAAAATATTATTTAAATATGACTTAATGTTACTATAGATTAATATTTATTTAAATTTTTAACTTCTGATGTTGATTTTAATTTTATAAGTATATAGTTTTTCATTTCTGATTTTGAAATATATGATATATCTTTTAAAAGGTATTTTCCTACTTTTAAATTTTCTATCTCTTCAAAATTCCTATCGTAATCCATTTTAATCCTTAGGCCATCCAATTGGGTTACAATCGGCATTGGTGCTAAAAGTCCCCTTACTTCTTCAACTTTCTTTTCTATTTCATCTTTTACAACAACTTTCTTTTCTATTTCATCTTTTACAACAACTGGGGGAATAATTGGCGGGTCATATGAAAGCTCAGCACGTTTATCTGCTATTTTCTTTGTTACTTCGTCAATCATCTGTCTTAATGCCCTTATTTCTTCACCATGCCTTAGTCGATGCGACCTCCTTCCAAGGTTTCCAACGTATGTATAAGGTATATCTATTTTTTCAGGGCCACCGGTAACTACAAGCGGTACATCTACGTTAAAAAGGTGTATTTTATCTTTTATGCAGCTTTCAAAGTTTCCCATAACGTATATTGCAATATCATGCTCTTGAATTAATCTTTTTTCTTTTTCACGGAGCTGACTTATGTTTTTTCCTGCCCCATGTGCTAAACCTATCATGTTTGGCTTTGCACCAAATTTTCTAACGTATTCTGAAACATCGCATGCAATATGGGGTAAGTGATGCCTCGAAAGACTTGGGGAAACTACTGCAATTTCAATCCCTGCTAGCGGGGTTTCAACGATTTTTCCCTTGTATTTTTTCGCCTCTTCCCTGAAATTCTCGATTTCACTTCCCGGAATTGCAACAGTCATGTAAACATCAAGTTGCATTACGTGCTCTTGTATTATAAATCCGCCCGTATCTTCAATCCATTCCTTTAAGACGTTGTTTTTATAAACTCCACCTTCATACCTTATTACCTGATACATCTTTTCACCCAAAATGAAACTTAAAAGTCAATCCTGACAGTAATTGTCCCAAAAGTCTTCATACTCTTTTCAAAAATTGTTACATCGGTGATAAATCTTTGGATAGTTGAACGCTCATCTACTAACGTGATGTGGTCAGTAATAATTATTTCTTCAAATTTGGGCTTTTCCATCAAATTTAAAATTTCTTTGGTGATATTTAGGTCAAGAATATTCAATAAATTTGTCGTTATTGAAATATGGTCTATTTTTTTATTTCTTTTCATGATTTTGGCAATGGACTCCCATTCTCTATCAGATATTTCGATGTAATCCGATTTTTCAGTAATAATATATCCTCTTGCACCCATTAAAACTATGAGGTCTTCTGCAAGATTTTCCACTTTTGATTTATTATCATCGTAAAAATAGATGTTTGTAATGTGCCTGCAATCATTTACCTTTGTATTCTCCCCATATATCTCAAAAGTCCTTACAATATCTCCTTTGGTTAGTATTCCAACAAAATTTTCCATTGAATCAACTACAATTAATCTTCCAATGTCGTGTTTTACCATTATTCGCTGTGCTTCGGAAGCGGAAGTTTCGTTAGAAATAGTTATTAAATTGCCTTTTTTTGTCATTATATCTTTTATTTTTAGCTTCTTTAGCGCCCCAAATTTCTGTTTTTTAGTCCTCAAATCCTCAAAAGTAACTATGCCTGAAAGTTTATTATTTGAATCAACTACTGGATATCCCATGTGCCGGTACTCTTTTATAAGGCGCACTAATTCCTCAGTACTATCATCTTCTTTTAGTGAAATGACTTTTTTTGTCATTATTTCGCTTGCTGAAATCTTTTCAAGTATTTTTAAATCGTAAAGCCGTATAAGGTCATTTTCAGACTCATTTATAAAAGTTGTAATGTATTTAAAGACATTTATTAATGATTCATGCTCTAAACCAATATTATAAACCCGTTCAATTGTTGAAAGCTTTTTAAATAACATTAAACCACCATAAAGATAACCTTGAATATAAATATCGAATGATTAACTCATATATTTTTTAAAACATATAAAAACAATGTATTTAAAATTTAATCTGCTACAAAATACGTCTAAAAAAGGAATGTATTTAATATAAAAACTAATGGCCAAAGTATTCATTTTATCAACTAATTACTAAATATATAATTTTAAAATTAAATATATAAATTAATTTTTAAAATTAGATAAAAGGTTTTTAAAACCGTTAAAATGAATAAAATATCTAAAATGTATAAAAAAGGAATTTTATTCGAAATTATTTTCTTTTAGTCTATCAATTACTTGATTCCACGAAGGCATGTTTGTTTGGCACCCCACTTTTTCAACTACAAATGAGGCCACACATGAGCCAAAAAGCCCACATTTTTCTAAATCATGGCCTTTTAAATATGCTGCTAAAAATCCTGCCCTATAGCTATCACCTGCTCCGGTAGGGTCTTTTGACACAGTTAAAATTGCAGGAATTTTTATCTTAGTATCTTTTGAATAAATAATACTACCCTGTTTTCCGTAGGTAACAATTAAAACCTTTACACGCCTAATAAGATCCTTTTCAGAGATATTCAATAAATCAAGTATTCTTTTATGTTCGTGGTTATTCATAAACAAAAAATCAACATTTTTGATTATTTTTTCCAAGTCTTCCTTGGAATAAAGAGTTAAATCCTGTCCGGGGTCAAAGGAAACAAGTATTCCTTTTGAACTCGCTTTTTCTGCACATTTTACATTATATTTTGGATCCCCAGTTGCAAGGTGAACAATGTCTGAATCAAAATTTGGAACAGAAATTTCAGGATAGTGTTTTGCAGCCCCCCATAAAAAGTAAGTTATCTGATTATTTTCTGGATCAGTGAAAATCCACGCTTTTGGAGTTTCTTCTTCGTTAGAAATGAAAACATTTTTGGTTAAAACGCCTAAATTTTTTAGATAATCATTATAGCCCGATATCTCAAAGTCAGTTCCAACACATGAAATTATTTCAGAAAGTATTCCAAGATTTGAAACTTCCGCTGCAACATTACATGCAGCTCCGCCGTAGTATTTTTTGGCGGTTGGAATTTGTATTGAAGTATTTAATTCAGGAAATTTAGGAACGTTAAAGATATAGTCAAGTGCAATGTGGCCCACCGTTGTTATTTTACCAGATTTTTCCATTGAATCACCAGAATATTATATTATTTTTGACGCTACTATTTCGATGCTAAAATTGCATCTTTTAAGTTTATCATATCTTTATAAAGTGCTGAACCAACTACAACTGCATAAACTCCGATTTCTTTAAATTTTAAGAGGTCTTCAACGGTTGTAACTCCGCCTGAGGCAATTATTGGAATGTTTAGATTATCAACAAGTTCTTTTGTTGGTAAAACATTAATACCTTCAAGTAGTCCTTCACTATCTACATTTGTAAATAAAATACTTCCTGCACCCATATTTTCAAGTATTTTTCCAATTTGAACTGGACTATAGTCCGTTTTTTCAGTCCAACCTTTTATTAATACTTTACCGTCTTTTGCATCGAGTGCAACTGTTACTTTTTCCTTTCCCACAATACTGGAGATTTCACGAACGATTTTAGGATTTTGAATTGCAACTGTTCCAAGTATCACTTTTTCTGCACCCTTTTCAATAAAATAAAGTGCATCTGAAACGCTCCTTATCCCCCCACCAATTTGAACGGGAACTCCTGAATTTTTGATTATTTCTTCAATAAATTCGTCGTTTACACGCTTTCCATTTATTGCACCATCGAGGTCAACAAGATGAAGCATTTCAGCACCTTGTTCAACCCATTTTTTTGCAATTTCAGGAGGATTATCAAGTTCCACGTGTTTTTTATCAGGATTTCCCTGTATAAGTTGCACGCACTTTTTATTTTTCATATCAACTGCGGGAATTATAAGCATTGTATTCACCTTTTTTTATAATCCTACTTTACGTAAAGTAGGAAAGTTCTAGGCATTTAAAAACATTTAAAACTATGTTAAATTAGGTTTTAACATATATATTGGTACCTAAGAAACTAATTAAAAATTAACTGATAAATTAACTTTGTGACAATATTTAAATGAAAATTAAAATTTCTAAAATTAAAATGTATTTTAAAAGTATTATTTTAGCAATTTTATTAAATTATAAATATCTTCCCCTTTTTTCTACCTCTTTTATATACTGTAAAACCAGCTCTGAGTGGCCGTATTTAGAATATCCTTCGATGATTTTATCCCATATTTCCCCAAATTTATCGTAATGAATACTCATTATTGATTTTTTTAAAACTATCAAATCTATTGCTTTATCTTCAATTAAATCAGAATACTTTCCAAGTCCAAAATCAATCATGTATGCATCAGTATTAACTATAAAATTAGACGTAGTTAAATCGTTATGTATAATTTTTCCTTCGTGCATTTTTCCAATAAGTTCTCCAATACTTTTACAAAATTCTAAATTACCTTCCTCAATTAAGTCTTTTAAAAGTTTTCCATGAATATATTCCATTGTAATTTTTTTGTTTTCTATATCAATATCAAAGATATGAGGTGAATTTACACTAAAATCCTTGATAATTGATAAAAATCTTGCTTCCTTTACAGTTCTTCTCGTTCTTATCATTTCATCAAGTTCCGCTGTGCGGTATCCTTTTTTAATCCTTTCTTTAGTGATAGATTCCCATTCAAGGTATCTTCCTTTTAAAATGTCTGCTTCTGCACCTTTTCCAATCAAATGCCGTGGTATTTGCCTTTTTTTATTTAGAATATCTAATTCATTTTCAGTAGATTTAACGACCCAGTTTACGTCAACCATATCGGTCCTAAAATGGGGAATTGTTTTTGTATCCAAAATATCCATTCTTTTTCCATTAATATATTGTAGTATTCCAAGCCATGCAATCATTGCACCGTTATCTCCACAAAATTGCTTTTCTGGAACGTAAAAATCAACATTTTGTTCATTGCACATTATTTCTAACATTTCTTTCAAACGGTCGTTTGCAGCAACTCCTCCAACAAGCATTATTTCTGGCTTATTAGTGTGTGAAAGGGCCCTTTCAGTAATTTCAGTAAGCATTGAAAATGCCGTTTCCTGTAATGAATAACATACATCTTCAATTTTTTCATTTGAATCATATTTTTTCATTGAAGCCGTTAATAAGCCTGAAAATGAAATGTCCATTCCTTTTACCGTATAAGGAAGTTTTAAAAATTTTTTTCCTTCTTTGGCGTATTGTTCAACAAAAACTCCACCGGGATGTGAAAGATTGCAGTATCTTGCAAACTGATCAAGACAGTTACCTATTGCAATATCGAGTGTTTCCCCTATTACACGATATTTTTTACCCGTATATGCTAAAACTTGGGTGTTTCCCCCACTTACATAAAGTGTTAGGGGGTCTAATGCATCTGTTTTAAGTTTACCTATTTCAACGTGTGAAACGCAGTGGTTAACTCCGATTATTGGTTTTTTTAGAGAAAGAGCTAATGCCCTGCCTGTTGTTGCAGTAACCCTCAAACTTGGCCCTAAACCGGGACCTTGTGAAAATGAAACTAAATCAATTTTATCAAGAGGAATTACTCCTGAAACTTCATTTAATAATTTAATAAAAGTTTCTGCGTGGTGATCTGCAGCCTCCCTTGGATGAATTCCCTGTATTTTAGGCGTATATATCACAGTTTTATTAAATAAAACTTCCCCATTTGAAGTAATAACTCCAACTCCCGTCTTTTCAGCAGTCCCTTCAAGCCCGATACATATTAATTCATTAGAATTGCCCATAAAAGTCACCATACTTTCAATAAATAAAAATAAACATCTGTTTAAAAAAGATATGCCAAAATTCAAATAGTAATTAATTTTTTATATTGTGTATCCTTATTAAACATATATATTTATGTAGAATTTATGTAATTTTTAATTCGATATAGTTTGATAAAAGAGTTTAATACAAGAATTAAATATAGAGGGAAATAATGAAAACACTACTTATACATTCTGATTATTTGGAATTTACTGCTAAAGAAAAAACCAAAATTGCAGAGGATGCAGAAATTTTAAACGGAAAAATGGATGAATGTTTAACCGTTTTTATTGCCGTTGAAAAGGAAGACGAGTCTGACCCTGTTGCAGTAATTAAAAATGCAGTTTTTGAAATAATAAAAACTGCTGGAAACTTGAATGTTAAAAACATTGTAGTTTATCCTTATGCGCACCTTTCAAGTGATTTAGGATCCCCAGAAACTGCAAAAGAAATTTTAAAAGGAATTGAAAAGGAACTTTCAAGCTCTTTTGAAGTACTTAGGGCCCCATTTGGATGGTATAAATCATTTAAAATTAGCTGTAAAGGCCATCCATTAAGTGAACTTTCAAGAAAGATCGGTACTGAAAGGATTGAAAAGGAGAAAAAGGAAAAGGTTGTTTCAAAATTTTACATAATAAATGGGGAAAATTCAGAACTTACCGAAGTAAATGATGAATTACTCTCTAAACTAAAAGATAAAGGACTTTTAGCACTTTTAAAACACGAACTCGATATTAAAGAAGAAGGAAAAGAAAATGGGGAACCCCCTCATGTAAAATACATTAAAGAAAAAGAAATTTGTGATTATGAACCTAGTTCTGATGCGGGTCACTTTAGATGGTATCCTAAAGGAAAATTAATAAGAGATTTGCTCTCTGATTACGTTTATAACCTTGTTGTAGAAAATGGCGGAATGCCTGTTGAAACACCTGTTATGTACGACCTTCAAAATAATGCAATTAGGGAACATGCAGATAAATTTGGAGAAAGACAATACCGGTTTAGGCAAGGAAATAAGGACTTAATGTTAAGATTTGCGGCATGTTTTGGACAGTTCATGATGAAAAAAGACATGTACCTTCTTCCAAAACATCTTCCTTTAAAATTGTATGAACTTTCAACATACAGTTTTAGGTACGAACAGAGGGGGGAGTTAGTTGGTCTAAAAAGACTAAGAGGATTTACAATGCCTGACATGCATACGGTATGTATCGACATGAATCAGGCCATGGAAGCATTTGAAAACCAGTTTTGGATGGGATTAAAAACAGGAGATGACTTTAAAACCCCATACTCTATCATATTTAGATTTACAAATGAGTTCTTTGAAGAAAATAAAGAATGGTTCTTCAAAATGGCGAAAGAATATAAACTAAAATACGGAAAAGATGCAATTCTAGAAATTTTACCGGGTAGAAAGCATTATTGGGTCGGAAAAGTTGATATGGCAGTTGTTGATAGTTTCGGTAGGCCAATTGAAAATCCAACCGTTCAAATTGACGTTGAGAGTGCACAAAGATTTGGAATTACGGTTCATGATGGCGACAAAACAATTCACCCAATAATACTACACTGTTCCCCAACAGGAAGTATTGAAAGAGTGTTATGCGGCCTTTTGGAAAATGCGTATATTAAAACTTTAGAAGATAAACCACCTGCACTTCCTACATGGTTAACCCCAATTCAGGCAAGAGTTATTCCAGTTTCCGAAAGAAATGAAGAATTTGCTCTTGAAGTAGTGAATAAATTAAGAGAATCCGGTATCAGGACAGACTTTGACGATAGGGAAGACAGCATGGGTAAAAAAATAAGAAATGCAGGAACAGATTGGGTAAATTACGTCGTTGTAATTGGAGATAATGAAATGGAAAGTAAAAAGTTAACTGTTACATTAAGAGAAGAATCTTCAATAAAACAGCCCAAAAAAGAATCTTTAACTGTTGGAGAACTGATTGAAAAAGTAACTTCTGAAATTAAAGGATCACCCAATAGGCCACTTCCACTTCCAATGAAGTGTTCAGTACAGCCAATATTTAGATAACCGTAACTCTTTTAAATTTTTAATTTTTTATCGGGTTAAAAATCTTTTTTAAAAGTAAAATAAAATTAAAATAAAAAAATAGGAATTTATTCTATTTTGAATTTTTCAGCGTCTTTTGAAAGATTTTTTGAAATATTCATCATCTTTTCAGCAGAATTTCCAATTTCTTCTACAACACTATTTTGTTCTTCAGAAGATGCAGTTAATTCTTCTGCGGTTGCTGCGAATTCTTCTGAAATTGATGCAATATCTTGAACATTTTTCAGTGCAGACTGTGTGCTGTTTGATGCATCTTTTGCATTTTCTTTAATTTGAGTTATCATTTTTGATGATAATTCAACACTTTCTTTTATTTTTAAGAATGCACTATTTACTTCATCTATTGCAATAACTCCTTTATCAACTTCATCTTTTCCAGAAAGCCCTAAATCGATTGTTGTGTCGATTTTACTGTTAATCCCTTTAATTGTCCTATTAATATCATTTACAGACTTTTTAATTTCTTCTGCTAACGACTTAATTTCACTTGCAACAACTGCGAAACCTTTTCCAGCTTCTCCCGCCCTTGCTGCTTCAATTGAAGCATTTAGTGCTAAAAGTCCAGTTTGTTCTGCAACGTCCTTAATCAATGTTGTAACTTCGTTGATTTTTTTAGATTCATCCCCAAGTTCTTGTATTGCTTTTCCTAAATTTTCAATTACATTTGTGATTTCTTGCATTGTTGAAATTGCATTTTCTACTTTTTTAACCCCTATATCGGAGTTTTCTTTTACTTCAATCGATGAATTAACGCTTTTTTCAGCATCTTCATATACTTTTTCTGCAGCACCTGCAGTTTTTTCAAGTTCATCTGCAATATCCTGTAATTTTGCAGATTGGTCTGCAGCAGCAGTTGCAACCTGATTTGCAGCATCAGTTACCTGTTCAGATGTTTCTTTAGCGCGTTTTAATCCATCGTTTACTTCGCCAAGTTCACTATTTAATCTTTGTATTTCCGATTTTAAACTATTTACCATTATTGAAACATTCTTTATTGCATGGTTTATTGTCTTTTGAAGGCCATTTTGTTCTTTATTTTCATCGGCCCTTACTGAAAAGTCCCCTTCAGAAAGTTTTCCCATTACATTGGATATTTCTTTTAAGGTTCCTGCAAGTTTTACCTTATCCATATCAAGAGTATTATATAATTCTTTGATATTTTCGGCCATTTTATTAAATGAATTTGCTAAATCCTCTAATTCATCGCCACTTTTAACATCTATTACGTGATCATAATCCCCATTTCCGAATTTTTCTGTACCTTCTTCAAGCTTTTTAATTGGCTTTGTTATACTTTTTGAGGATACTAAAGAAATTCCAATTGCAATTAAAAGACCTATAATTGCAATTACTATTGTATTAAGTCTTGCACTGTTGACTAACGATACAAAAGGTGCTTCAGGAGTTCCAACAAAGAGCATTCCAATAGTATTTCCATTAGAATCTTTTAGTGATTCATATCTAGTTAAGAAGTTTTGACCCACAACAACTGCAGTTCCACTATAATCATTACCTTGCCTTACAACTTCGTTATATACTCCGTCTGAAGCAGTTGTTCCAACTGCCCTTTGGCCGTTTGAAACTACACTCGTTGAAATTCTGTATTTATCTAAAAATATAGTTGATTCATCACCAGTTGTCTTTTTGACCAAATCTACTATGAAATGGTCATTATTAATAACATCTACAAAAACTACATTTCCAATTGTTCCTGAACCATCATATACTGGATATGCAACAGTAATTGTAAGTGCTTTATTTACACCACTAATTGTAGAGTCACTAAATTTTGAAGCCTCTTCATTTGGTATAATTTCAAAACCAGATTTTGAAGCAGATTTTGAAACTTTTAAAACAGTAGCATCTAAAAATATATTGCTTCCAGATGAAGATGCAATTGTTTTACCATTATTATCTGTAAATAACACCACATCTGCATTTGATGCACTTTTTAGTGTTTCTGCGTAAATTTCAAGATTTTGTACATTTTTTTCGTTGAGGTTATATCTCATATCGCGACTAAAAGATGCATATTCTGCGATAGTTTTTAATTCTGTAATTCTTGAATCAATTACTAATTCAGCGGTTTTTATGTTTGAATCCAATGTGTTACTGGACTGATCTTCCATGTTTACAGTTATTGTGTTGATTGAAACAAGTCCAAGTATTGCAATTGGGATTATAACACTTATTATTGAAAATAATAAAAGTTTGGTTCCAATTTTTTTTGTACCGAATGCCATTGTGTCACCTTATATAATCTCCCAAGGTATTATGTCTCGTTTTAACTATATATTGTTTTTATGTTTATTGTTATGTAGGTAGTTCATTTTAACGTAAAAATTTTTTAATATCGTTAATATTACTTAAATTACATAAAATAGCCAGAATAATGTTACTATAAATATTAAGTAATGGAACTTTAATAAAATAATAACTAATATAATAACTAATATATCGGCCATCGTTTATCTTTTTATAAAATATTTTAAAAATATGATGAAAAAGTTTCCTTAAATTCTAAACTGCATGATTTTATCAGATATTGATCTAGAAACTTTTGAAATTACTTCTGAAACATTATCTATTTCACCAACTGCACAGTTTTGTTCTTCTGTAGAAACTTCTAACTTTTCTGCGGCTGATGCAAGCTTTTCAGAAATTAGGGCAATTTCTTGAACATTCTTTAAAACATTGAAGTTTTATTTAGTTTTAATACTATTTACTGATCTCATTGTTGGCCTCTGGGATAGTATCGTTTAATATCCAAATATTTAGATTAAATGTGGACAAATAATTCCTGTTTTTTTTAAATAATAAGGAATTAATATTCCGTATAAAATTTTAACAATATTTATAGTTTTTGGAAAAAAAGTTTAAAATTGCATTGATTATTAAAAAATTAAAAATAAAAAGAGTTATTCTAATAGTTTACCCAAAAGTCCAAAAGTATTTGCATCCGATATTTTTACTTTTCTAAATTCCCCAATTTTTGCATTATCTTTAAAAATCACGTTTTTAGAATTTTCAGTAACTCCCATGTTATTTTTTGTTACAAGTATTTCAAAAGTTTGGCCGATATGTCGCTTGTTATTCCCATAACTCAAATCTCGTCGAAGTTCGTTTAATATTTCAGACCGTTCCTTCCTAATTTTTGTATCTACCTGTTTTAAAAGTGCGGCTTTAGTGTACTTTCTTTGAGAATATTTTGCACCGTGGGTAAAATCAGGTTTTATTTTTTTCAAGACTTCAAGAGTGTTATTAAATGCATCTTCAGTTTCACTTGGAAAACCAACTATAACATCGGTTGTAAAATTTAAATCTTTAATCTTTCTTTTAAACTCGTTTAATACTGAAATAAACTCATCTACAGTATAATTTCTACCCATATCTTTTAAAACTTGATTATCCCCACTTTGAATTGGAAGATGTAAAAATTTCACTACTTTTTCGGATTTAAAAGATTCTACTAATTCATCAAGAATTGGCTCTGCAAATTTAGCATGCATCATTCCAATTCTCATTGCAAATTTTTCTGGAATTTCCGAAATATCATCTATCAAATTTGAAAGATTATCGTTATTATCATATCCATAACATGCAGTATCCTGTGCGGTTATAAGAAGACATTTTGTACCGGAATTTATAAATTCCATCGCCTTTTTTACAATTAATTTGCGGTCGTATGATTCTAAAGTTCCCCTTGCTTTTTTTACAATACAATAACTACAGTTTCCAAGACATCCTTCTGAAATAGGCATTGGAGAAATTAAACCTTTAGAACTTAATTTATTTAGTTTTTCACTTAAATTGTTTTCAAAATTTGTTTTTTCTTTGTTTTCGATAAATTTCTTAAATAGGATGTTTCCAGAGTTTTGGGCCTCCCTTGGAAGCACCATGCAGTCAGAAAAATATTCAATTTTTTTGGGAAGGGCTTTTGCCATGCATCCTGCTACAACAACTTTTTTATTCAATGATTTGAAATACTCTATTCGTGAAATCATCCGGTGCTCTGTTTCTTGCCGCACAATACAGGTATTTACCACAATAATATCAGAATCATTTAAATCAGTTGTTATTTCAAAATTTTGAAATTCCTTAATTGAATTTTTTATTATTTCGGTATCGGCAGTATTTAAAGTACAGCCGTATCCTTCAATATAAATTTTCAAATCAATCACCATTATTATTTAAATATTTCATACATAAATTGGATAGGTGGAATGTTATGGGCCCAAGTAAAGCCGTATTTAATGGACTAGTAGAATCAAAGATAGATTTCGTAACTAGTGTGCCTTGTGCAAATTTAAAAGATGTTTTAAATTATCTTGATGAAGATAAAAATATTCAGCATATACCTGTAACTCGTGAAGAAGAAGGGATTGGAGTTTGTGCGGGAGCATACCTTGCAGGTAAAAAAACTGCAATTTTAATGCAAAATTCAGGTCTTGGAAATTCGATAAATGCGATAGGCTCCCTTTTAAAGGTTTACAAAATTCCGATGGTATTCATAATAAGTCATAGGGGAGATTTAAAGGAAAAAATTTCGGCACAAATTCCGATGGGCCAATGGACGAAAAAACTCCTTGAAACCGTTGAAATTCCATACTATTGTCCAAAAACTCCTGAAGAAGCATTTGAAACGATAAAATATGCATCTGAACTTTCAGTAAATATGGAGTATCCTGTAGCAGTACTTTTGGATGCATTATACTGGGAAATTCGATAAATTAAGTTTATCAGTTAAAGTGTATTTTTCATTTTTAAATTTATTTGAATATTAAAAATAGTTAAAATTTTTAAATTTATTGTTTATTCAAAATATCTGCAATAATAGTAGATACACAAACCTTTGAAACTTCAGAAGGGTACGTATTTGTTCCAACTACTTCAAAAGCCCCTCCAACGTGTAGTTTATTTATTGCATCTCCAATTAATACGGGATGAACACAAGCTGCAATTACACATCTTGCACCTTGTTCTATAAGCATTGAAATTGCAGTTGCCATTGTTCCGCCTGTTGAAATAATATCATCTACTATTAAAACGTCTTTTCCATTAACATCTAAATTTTTTGGTGCAATTTTTATTTCAGTTGGTGAAAGCCTCGTTTTTTCAAGATAATCATATTCGCAGTTTAAAACTTCAGCAGCACTTTTTGCTAATTCAACGGCACCTTTATCTGGAGATAAAACCAGTGGTTTTTCCAATTTTACACCTGCATGCTCTGCCAGTTTAGGAATTGCATTTCCACTTATAAACGGAACAGTAAAAAACTCTTTTATATGGGATTCATGGGGATTTATCGTAATAATTCTATCACAAATACTAGAATAAACCTTTGCAAGTGATTTTATGCTTACTGGTTCACCGTAGTTGAATTTTTTGTCCTGCCTAGCATATGCTAAATACGGTAAAACTAAGGTTATACTATTTACACCTTCCTCCCTTAAAGCCTCACAAAGTAATATTGCCCTAACTATTGAATCATTTTGCATGTTTTGAGTATCAATAATAACTGCATCTTTTCCAGTTACATCACTATGAATCCTAACGTATAGCTCACCATCTGGAAATTGCTTTGTTTCTACCCTTGCAAGTTCTGAATTTGTAAGCTTTGATATTTCTTTAGAAATATTCTGCGAGTTTGGGCCGGGGATTATAATCATATTGGTCACCATAAAAATATTTTCATAAACAGTATGTAAAAAATTAAATTACTAAACGTCTTAAATAAACTATCCTATGAGTATTTTATATTATGATTTATAATTATCGGTTAAAGCCATTTGAAGTTAGGTGAAAATATGGACGATGTGATTATAATCGGGTCAGGAATTTGCGGAAGTACGATTTTTAATGAATTAAAAAAATCATTTCCTGAAAAAAAAATACGGTTAATTGAAAAAGGAAACAGTCCAGAATATATTTCAGAAGGAAAAAACGTTGAAATTATTCATGCAAGTTCTTTTGGCGGTGCAGGAATGTTTTCCGTTGGAAATGCAGTTAGAATAGATTTACCGGAATTTAAAATATCAAAAAAGGATAAAATTTACGATGAGATAGAACGTGAATTAAATGTATCAGTTATTTTTGAAGATTCTTTAAATGAAAATTTGAAAAAACTCCTTGAAATGAATTTTTCAATGACTCCAAAATTCATAGACGAAAGTACGTGTAGTCGATGCGGACTTTGTGCCCATGTCCCATGTAGCTCAAAGTGGACGCCTTTTAATATATTAAAAACTTTTGAAAATCAGGTAAAAATGAGGCATTTAAAAGGGGACATTTTAAAAGACATTGAAGTTTTAAGAATATCAAAAGTTGGGGACGTATTTTCAATAATTGGACTTAATAAAAAAACAGGGGAAATAAAAGTCTTTGAATCTAAAAAAGTTGTAATTTCCGCAGGCGGAGTTAATTCACCTAGAATTTTAAAAACAATCTCAAAAAATGAACATGTTGGGAAAAATTTATTTGTAGACACGTTTGTAACCGTTGGAGGAATTTTAAAAGACTGTAACTTAAATTCAGACGTACAAATGATTGTTCATAAAAAATATCAGGATTTCATAATTGCTCCTCACTACTCTGAACTTTTGTACGGTAGAATATCAAAATTTCAAAAAGTTGATAAAAAAGACGTTTTTGGACTTATGGTCAAAATAAATGATGATAATAGCGGAGAAGTTCTTGAAAATTCAGTAATAAAAGAAATGACAATGAATGATACGCAAAAACTCTCTGAAGGAGTTATAAAAGCTTCAAAATATCTCTACGATTTAGGGCTTGAAAATATTTACTCTACTATTCCAAGGGGGTCTCACCCAGGAGGCACGTGTGCATTAGATAAAGTTGTTGATAAAAACTTGGAAACCGAAATTAAAAACTTGTATGTTTGTGATGCATCAGTTATCCCTAATGCAGTAGGTGCCCCCCCAATTTTAGGACTTATTGCAATCTCAAAAAAATTTTCTCAAAATTTGAAAAACAGCTTTTAAATTAATTTTATTTAAATTTATTTAAAGTTAATAAATTTAGACTTTAATAATTTAAGTTTGATATGTTTAGTTACATTAGTTAACTTTCCATGTTAGTAACTATTGAATCGATTAATTTTTCCAAATTTATTCCTTTTAAAACGTCAGATACTGGAAGGTTAAACTCATTTTCCAATTTTTTAATTGAGTTCTTTAAATTTTCACTTTCCCTATTTTTTAGGTTTAGGGTAATTCCAATTACTGGTTTTCCGCTTAAAAGCTCTATTGCAGATATGTTCTTTTTTATAACTTCTAAATTATCAGTATCTGATGCCAATATTGTAAAATCCGGTTTTGAACCAAATAAAACAGTAATACTTATTAATCCGCCGCCCCGCCCAGTTCCAACTTCTAAATTATCGGAAAAAATTCCGGTCTGGCTAGAAACGATAATTAAGTCTTTTTTTTCCAAGTCTAGTTTTTTTACAGCTCCAAATATGGTAGATGCAGAATGACACGTTTCTATTGTTTGAGGAATTATCATTTCATCAATTCCACAAAGTAATGATTGGGGTTCAGTTCCAATAATCCCAATATTAAATTTTTTTTCAAGTTCCCGTTTTAATACCATACAAGTAGTAAATTTTCCAGATTGCCTACTTGTTCCCATTATCGTTAGAATTTTTGCATTAACGGTGTTAAGGCCAATTTTGGCATATTCTTTTACTTCTTCAAATTTATTCGGGTTTGAAGAATCAAAACAATTTACACCATGTTTTAAAGCTAAATTCATAAGTTCAAAATCGTCCGAAATCCTCGAAAGCCTTGCCATATTGTAAATATTTTTTCCAATTATTATTTCGTTTTCTATCGTTTTTTTCCAAGTTAGAACTTCTTTTTCGGATAATATTTCTTTTGTCCAGATAAATGTGTCGTAATTTTCTTCATCCAGTACAATTGTACTAAAGAGCTCTATTCCTTTTGCAACCTTATTTTTATGAGAAAGCTTTGCCCGTTCCATAGTTATCCTTTAAAAATATTAATTTAAATACCTCGAAAAAGGTACACATATATAAGGCTTTCGATTTAAAATCGATAGTTCATTTAATAAATTTAAAATCTAATATACAAATGAGTATTTAATTTAAATACCTTTTGGGATTTATTAAAGGCAACAGGAGAATAAAATGAACAAACTCAAAGAAATAATTGTTAAAGATATAATGACAGGTGATGTGTTTTCCGTTTCACCAGACGCAGGTGTTGTTGAAGCTTTTGAAGCCCTCTTAAAAAATAAGGTTAGCTGCTTGCCTGTTGTAAACGAAAAAAACGAAACAATAGGTATTGTAACAACTACTGATATAGGCTACAACTTAATAATTGATGAATACACCTTAGAGACAACCATAAAAGACGTTATGACAAAAAACGTTGTTACAGTAAATTCTGAAGAATCGCTTGTTGATGCTTTAAAAAAAATGGATCTTTTTGGAAATGGTAAGGAAATAATAAACCAATTACCAGTTGTAAATAACGAAAATAAGCTTGTTGGAATAATTTCTGATGGAGATATAATTCGGGCAATTTCAAAACTTTGCTAGTTAAGACTCTGCTATTTTTTAGTTTCAGACATTAACTTATTAAATTCATAAATCCATTCAATATTTTTTGAAATTACGCTTCTTGCAACCGATACAAAATCACAATATTCAATCATTTTTTTAGCACTTTCAATAGAATTTACAGAATTATTTCCAATTATTATTTTTTCATTAAAGTTTTCCCAAACTTTTTTTAAGTAGTCTAAATCAGGATAATTTTTTTTTGGATTAAAACAATCTATATGAATTCCCTCAAAGTAGTCTTTAACATTATTTAATGAATCCGTTAATTCTTCAAAATTTACAAAATTTGCCCTTATTTTTAAAAAAATAGGGGTTTTTAAATTTAAATTGTCAATTTGTGTTAAAATTTCTTTTAATTTTAGATTATTCTCTAATTTTAAAAGATTTTGGCCTAAATTTAAGTTTGTAATCTCTTCCTGTCTGCAGTGGCAGTTTATTTCAATGATATCAGCATATTTTGAAATTTGAACGAGTGTTTTTTTGGCGGCTAAAAAGTCATCAAAACGCACATTTACTGAAACTAGTGATTTTGATTCCTTTGCTTTTTTAATTTCAAGAACTATTTTTTCACTTAAATCTTCTAAATCGTAAATAAATTCCTTTCTTCCACGTTTTAAAATAGATTTACTCGCAATATCGGTTTTTGAATCAAGGTTAAATGCTCCAATGCAAGTAATTCCAAATAAATCAGTATAATTTTTACAAAAATCACCATCAGTAATTCCCGCCATTGGTGCAAGAACTATTTTTTTATCTAGCTTATAAATTTTGTTTAAATTTTTCATAAAATCCCTGAAAAAAGAGTAATTTTAGATAGGACACATGTAATTATAAGGTGAACTTTTAGTTTCCCCAGTTGCCTGTTTCAACTTATATACTTGAAGATCAGTTTTTCCTTCCCGAATTATTTCAAGTCCGATATCTGCAAGATTTGAAGCATCTTCTGCGGTTTTTCCAATTCCAATTCCTGCTTTAAGCTCTATTCCTGATGATTCCATTATATCTTCAAACATGCACTGGAAATCTTTTTCATTCATGCCATTACAAGGACACATAAAGTTGTCCCCCCCAATAAAAAAGCCCATTGAATTGTATTTCTTCAATTCTTCCATTAATTTAAGTTTAGTCATCTGAACTGAAAGGTAAGTATCATATGCAGTTTCAAGATCAGTTAATGTGCCAGTTATATCATTTATATCAACATGTGCTAACTGAACGTACCCATTTGAAACAAATTCGTTAGCAATATCTAAGACTTCTTTTCTTACTTCATCTTGAGCACTGCCATACTCCTGTAATTTTTCGGTAGCCAGTTTTTGTGCATCATACGGGGTTTCTGCTGAAGCTATCGCCATACTTACCGTAAAGGGGTACCTATTTTTTATACTATTTTGTATTCTTCTATGGGTTTCAAGGTCTATTCCATTCGTTATCGCAATAATATTGTCGAATCTCGTGTAAAATGCAAGACCTTTATGTGCGCCAAACTGCAAATTCATGTCGCAGTATAGTCTCGATTGGAGTGCTTGCAAATCGCTTTCCCTTCTTGGATTGGGGGTAACTGTCCATGGGCCGTAATTATCAATTTGTACAACGGTTATTTGAATCATTATATCTCCTTTATTATCCGCTAACCTTTCAGTCTACGAAACAACAAACATGACGTTAATCTAATATATAATAAATATGTTGCTTAATAAAAATATTAATATGTACATTTAGATTTATAATATTCAACTATATTTTTTGAAAGATTTACCTTATCCTCGATAGTTTTCATTATTGTATCGATACATAAAACATCACATTCTATTTCTTTCTTTTTATTAATATCTTTACTATCTATTACCATGACATTGACAATATCTTTGTAATACCCATAAATTCCCGTTACATCAACACTATACCCTTTGGCAGACATTAAAGTTCCAGTAGGCCCACTTACAGGATTTTCACCAATAATTGGGGACACTGCAAAAACAATTTTTTCTTTTAACGCTTCTTTTATTTCCTTAATACTTAAAATTGGCCCAATAGAGGTAATAGGATTCGATGGGCCGATAACTACAAAGTCACTTTCTTCAATTGCCCTTAAAACCCCGTCTGCTGGTTTTGCATAGTTTGAATTTTCATAAAAAACGTCTAAAACGTTTGCATTCCCTTTTCTAAATATCCAAAAATCATGAAATTTTAAAAGTAATTTTTCTCCATTTTCCTCAATTAAAATCTTTGATTGAACTAAATCGTTTGACATAGGGTATATTTTTGACGTTATATTTAATGAACTTTTTTCTAATTCAACAATCTCTGATAAAGGAATCCCCTTTTTTAAAAGAGCTGTTTTATGCATTTTTAGGGCCCTATCCCTATCACCGATTTTTAAAACTTCGTTAAAACCGTAATTTTTTAGCTGTTCATGGCAGAAAAAAGTATCTTCTTTTAAACCATACCACGTTTCATCGTTTATTATATCAGAAAACGTATAAATAACCGTATCAATATCTGGAGAAAGGTAAAGGTCTCCTATATACGTATCTTCACCAGTATTTACAATTACAGAAATATCTTTGTTTGGAATTATTTTTTTAAATCCCTGAATAAGTTTTGGAGTACCCGTTCCACCTGAAAGAATAGTTATTTTCATAATTTTCACATTAAAGTCCATTTTCTACAATATTTAGTATCTTATCCGTTCCTTTATGATTTAAATAAGACTTTTGAAGTTTTTTTGCATTTTTAAGATACTTGGGATTTGAACTAACCTTTTCTATTGCATTTTCAAGTTCACTTTCAAGATTTTTATAAGATAGTGCTATTCCACATTCTAAGTCGTTTATTTTTTTCGCATTATTTTCCTGTTCTGGATGACCCATATCTGGAATCGTAATTATCGGCTTTCCAAAACATACTGCTTCCATTAAAGTAGAATGTCCTCCATGACATACTAAAAATGAGCAGTCTTTTATAAGTTTATCCATTTCAGTTGTCATTGGGATTATCTCAACATTTTCGGATTTTACAGCTTCAAGTTTTTTCGCTACATCATAGCTTCCGCATACCATCTTTATTTTAATCCCTTTTTTATTAGAAAGTTTATTTAAAAGCTCTAAAATTTTAAATCTATATTCAAAGCCACCTATAACACTTAAAATATAGCCTTCATCATTAATTTCTTCAGGGTTTACGTCATATCGTATGAGTGGGCCAATAAATGCAAGGTTTTCCAGCATTTTTAAATTGTATTCACAGATCGTATAAGGACATGGTAAATCAGGAATTATGACTTTTTCAGCGGAGTTATGTATCACGTTTAAAACGCTCATTACCGGATAAACAATGTATTTCTCTTTTTTATCCGTTTTCGTGTAATTTTGATTTGTAATAATATAATAGGGCTTTTTTGCAATTTTTGATGCAATGACAGAACTATATTTGCAGTCTGAAATTATTAAATCCGGTTCATAAGTCCGTATAATATCTAATTCCTTTTTTATTGCCCTTGCAGGATGATAATCACTATTAAATATACTCTTTGTCACATCAAACTTACCGTCTTTTCCAGAAAGCTTTATTTCAGGGTACGTTTCAAAAACAACTCCTCCAGACATTTCAATGAAGTCCTTGCTCTTCCCATATGCTGCATATCTTACATCGTGCTTTTTTAAAAGCTCTTTTCCAATAGCAATACATCTAGTAGTGTGCCCAAATCCTTCGCCACATACGGAAATAAGTATTCGCATAATGTTCACCCGATCTTCAAAAGTTAAATTAATTCGTTATCAAATCCTTTTTTATTTAAGTATCCTAATCTTTTTAGACCTTTTTCATCTAGATTATAGACTAAAGGAACCCCAGTTGGAATTTCAAGCTTTAATACCTCTTCACTATTAAGTTTTTCAAGATATGCAATAATTGAACGCAAACTATTTCCATGCGCTGTAACTATGACATCTTTTCCATATGTCAAGGTTGGTAATATATATCTTTTTAAATAAGGTACTGTTCGCTCATAAGTGTCTTTTAAAGATTCGCCGTTAGGAGGGGCAGTTTCATAGCTTCTTCTCCACAAAAATACGTCATCTTTTCCATAAATTTCCTTTGCCCGTTCTTTATTCAAACCTTGAAGCTTTCCATAGTATCTCTCATTTAATTCCCACGATTTATATACTGGAGTATAATTTATACTTTCAGCCCCATATACTTTTCCCCATTCTTTCATTTTTACACTGTCATGGTTAATTTTAATAAAATTTGAAGCTTTATTTTCCTGCATTACTAATATTAACGTGTTTAATGCACGTATAAGTTCTGAAGAATAAGCAACGTCAAATTTGTAACTTTTAAGTAATTTTCCAGCAATTTTAGCTTCTTTTACCCCACCTTTACTTAGTGGCACATCAACCCAGCCGGTAAAAATATTCATTTTATTCCATATGCTTTCCCCATGCCTTAAAAAAACGAGATTTGCCATAAAATCACCGTTAACTAATATCTATTAAAAAAATTAGCATTATAGTAATATATTTAGATTTTTAAAGCTTTTATTACTAATTATCGTTTCCAAGTTCCTTTGAAAGAGCTATTTTATTAATTCTTCCAATTTTAACCTTTTTAACAATCCCTCTTTGTTCAAGGTCAGAAATCATTCTTGAAACCTTTGGCTTTGTAAGGCCTGTTATATCCACTATTTCTTTTTGAGATATTGAACCATGTTCTTTGATTAATTCAATTAATTCTCTTTCTTCGTCAATTAATATGTTCATCAATGTTTCATTTTTTTGAGATTCATAGTTTCCAATTCTATCAACCAGTTCTGAAATATATTCTTCTTTTTCACCTAAAATTTCCATTAATTCATCAATTTTTTTCTTTAATTCATTTGAAAGTTTTTTATAGTTAGTTAATTCACTAACTTCGTTTTGTAGTTTGGAATATTCGGACTTTAGATTTTCATAAGTTTCTTTTTGTCTCTCAAATAATGATAATTGCTCTTTTAATGAGTTTATTTTAGAATCTTGATCTTCAAATGTATTTTTGAAGTGTTCAAGTTCTTTTGTAAGGTGATTATTTAATTCTTCGAGTCTCCTAATTTCTCTATCTTTATTTTGAAGATTAAGTCCAGAGATTTCAAGTCCCCTATTTAAACCATTTATTTCATTTTGTAGCTCATGTATCATTTTTAACTTGTTATAATTCCTATATACGAAAAATATCAGTGAAGTTAAGAGTACTGCTAAAACTAAAATTATTGCACGATACAAATTTTCATTATCTACTTTTTCGGGCTCAGGAGGTACTGCAGTAAGCATATAATTTATTGTTGCTTCAAAATACCTTTCAGAACTAAACATTTGTTTTTCCCATAATATAAATATACTTTTACCATCAGTAGAAATTGTATAATCCCGTGGACTTATGCTTAAAACATCCTTTACTGGAGAAACAATTGTCGCCCCTTCTGGAAGTTCGACAGTCAGCTTAAACTTGGAATCAAGTGCCGGAACTATTATGTAAACCTGCCTTTTATCATTTATATCATTAATTCTCCCGCTAAAACTTAATGAAAGCGTTCCGGTGTTTCCAGGAGTTATCGGTTTTTCAAACCGTACAAATATTTCAGTAATGCCCGTTGATTCGTCTGAGGTAATAGAGTATGAATCAACGCCATTTGAAGAATTAATTATCAAATTTGACGTTTGTTGAGGAATATTATATCGTATATCCTTTATTTCTTTAGAATCGTTATTGTAAATTTTTATGTTTATTGTTTCAGAAAAAACGTTGTTTTTATCTATTGAATAGTAAACTGAATACTCTTCAAATCGGTATGCGTTAGCTGTATTTAAAAAAGAAACAGCCAAAATTAAAATTAAAAATATTTTATATATTTTTGAATCCAGTTTAGCCATGGTATCTCCAAAACCCCTAATGAATTTCTTTCTCAATTTCAGAGGCTGCTAAAACCATATTGCCCAGCTTAGCACGTGCAACATCTAATGGGAGCAATCTCATACCACAATCCGGATCTATAATAATAGAATCATTTAAAGTTCCGAATTTGTTATTATTGTTAGCATATATTTCTATTCCTTCGAGTATTAATTCTTTTACTTCATCAACAGTATCAACCGACTTAAGTTTCGTATTTATGCATCCAAACCCTACTTTTTTTTCAATTTTAGCCAATATTTCAAGATTCTGTTTACACGATGCAAATTCATGGTCAAGAATATCCACATTAAATTGGTTTAATTCATCAAATATCTTGACGACATTTCCGCAGACATGCATTGCCGTTGGAACGTTTATCCCATCAGTTAATATATCGACTGCTTTTTTTCCAATCTCTAAGTCATACATTCCAGTTGATAAAATTGGTTCATCAATCTGTATCATTTTTACATGATTTTGAATAGAAAGTGCTTCTTTATTTAGTGCTCTTGCTAAATCATAAATTAAATCTTCATCTTTGTTGTCGGAATAGTAATTTTCAATTCTTAACGACGATGCAAGTGTTGAAGGGCCAGTTATTATTCCTTTTATTCCTTTTTTACTATTTTTTGAAGAAATATATCTTAAAGAATATTTTATATCATTTAACGTGATTGGTTTTACAAATTCAACCCTTGAAACTACCCTTCTTCCTTCAAAACCGTACATATTATTCACGAAAATTTCTACCATGTCGCCCCGAATCTGACCGTCACTTAATACATCTATTCCCACATTTAACTGATCATCTAGTGCTTTTTTTATTGAAAATTCGTATTCATCATATTTTCCAAAAAAATTCTTAACTTTGTCAGATATAGACTCAGGTTTTCCTTTAACTACTGGGTAACTTCCTACAACGGTTTTTAGCATATAATCCCCCTTAAATACTTGGAATAGTTTAAAAATAATTTCAAATTATTAAATATTAATTTAACTAAATTGTTCGGCCAAGAACTTTATTGATGTCAAATTTTGCAGTATCTGCAATAGCCATTACCGCTAAAACTCCTGCTTGAATAGGGTCAGTTACAACTAAATCTGCAACTTTTGGAACACTTCCAAACATATTTAAACATATTACTGGAAGGCCCGTATCTTTTTTTAAACGGTAAACTGCTTTTGTTACCTCCCCCCCCATTAAAGAACCTGCTAAAACTAAAACTCCTGCCCTTGGAAGAGATTTAAGTGCTAAAATTGCATCTTTAAGGTTTTCTTCACCCACTACGGGCATTGTGTCAACGCTTATCCTTTCACCACGAATATTGTGCCTATCTGCTTCACTTATTGCACCCATTGCAACTTGTGCAACTTGTGCTCCACCGCCAAAGATAATCACCCGTTTTCCAAATATTTTTCGAAGTGTTTTATGAGTTTGAACGCTTTCTACAAATTCAAGTTTTTTTATTTTGTCTAAAAGAATCCCTTCATCAGATACATTCTCAAGTTCCATGTAAATCAGGCCTTCATTTTCCCCCATTAAAAACTGTTGAGTGTATACTATATTTGCATTTAATTCTGAAATTATTCCGGTAAGCCTGTATAATATCCCAACCCGGTTTTCTGCAATTAATGTAAGCCCAAGCTGCATAAAAATCGCCTATCTTAAATATTTAGGGTTGCTGGCCATTTCCATTAATCTTTTAACTCTTTCTTCGGTTGAAGGGTGAGTTGAAAATAACCGCATGAGGTTATCTGATTTAAAAGGATTTATGATAAACATGTGTGCTGTTGCAGGATTTCCATTTTTTAAAGGATTATGCCTTACGCCCTTTTCAAGTTTTGTTAATGCATTTGCAAGATATATTGGGTTTGAATATCTTGCACCGCTTTCATCTGCAGTATATTCATTCTGCCTTGAAATTGCAAATTGGATTACCATTGCAGAAATAGGTGCCAAAATCATGAATAATAATGATGCGACAATTTGTAATGGGTTTGCATCGTCATCCCTGCCGTATCCAAAAATCATTCCCCACTTAAGTATGTTTGCAATATATACTATTGCCCCTGCCATTGTAGCAACTATTGTGCCAATAAGAACGTCCCTATGCTTAATGTGGCCAATTTCGTGGGCCAAAACTCCTTCAAGTTCCTGTTCATTCAAAATATTTAAGAGTCCAGTTGTAACTGCAACTACCCCGTGCTTTGGACTTCTTCCGGTTGCAAAAGCATTTGGAGTATTATTATTAATTATTGCAACTTTTGGCTTTTTTATATTTGCTCTTTCTGAAATTCGTTCGACTATCCTTTGAAGTTCTAAAGCTTCATTTTCATTGAGCGTTTTTGCACCATAACTCATTAAAACTATTTTATCACTGTAAAAATAACTTATAAAGTTTGGTACTAATGCAAAAATTATTGCAAGGAGTGGATGGATTCCTAATATATAACATATTCCATAAATCATCCCTGTTAAACCTGCCATTAATATAAGCACTTTAACTGTTGACATCATAATTACACCCTTTAGCAGTAAATTTTACACACTACTGGTTTTGAAAGTATCGATAAAGCGTCGTTTAATTCTTCTTTTTTACATATGCAAAAAAGTGCATTTCCAAGCATTGCCTGAGATGCGCCAACCGTAAATTTTAAATCACTACATAATTCCAATACTTCATCAGATGCAAGTCCAGTATTTTTTGCAAAGTAATATGAAAGTTCCATAAAATTTTCAAGTGTTGGTTTATTTAACAATTTTCCAAGTAATTCATCCGATGTAGCGTTTATTTTTTCCACCCATTCAGAATTATTTATTATCGTATCAGTTTCTTTTTTTCCAAATATATCTACTAAAACATAATAGTCATTTAAATTATTAATTTTTATGCTTTCAACATTTATTGGAAAACCTGGGCCTTTTCGAATTACAAAGCCTTTTGTATGCTGTGCAATAACGTCCCCAAGTCCAGTATTACATCTAACTTCGGATTTATGTGAAATTTTTAAAAGTTCTAATTCAGTTAATAGTTCATTATTTTCAGTAAATTTCAAGTCGTACGCATTTTTAAGTTCATGTGCAGAACCAAGTGCGCAACAACCCGATGTTCCCATGCCGCAGCCCAAAGGAAAATCAGAATTATATAAAATATCATGTTTTAATTTTCCTTTTAAATCCAAATATTTTATAACGTCGTTTGAAGGACATAAATCTATTTTTTCGTCGTTAAAATAGACGTTTCCAGAACCATTAATAAGTTTTGTGGTCACTCCTTTGTTTAATGTGATTCCAGCACCAGTTGATCCGGTTTTTAGTAAATTTTCATGCCTAGTTACTTTGAAAAAGCCTGTAATGTGTGAGGGTATAAACATTTTAGCACCTAAATTATTAAAAAATAGAAAAAGAGTCTTTTATTGTTTTAAAAGTTCAAACGCTTTTTCCCTGATTTGTTCTTTGGATGTTGAATACTTTCCTTGGGCAAGATTTTCTTTTCCGCCACCTTTTCCAATTTTTTGAATTAATTCTTTCATGCTTATTTCGACATTTTCTCCTTTTTTGCACAAAATATAGTCGGTATCGTTCATTAAAATAACAATTTTACCATTCGTTGCAAGATTGTCTGCAATTGCCATCAATTCGTTTGAAGTTCCACTAACTTTTTCAACTAAAATTTCTAAATTACCGACTTTTTCGAATTTTTCTAAAAGTTCATACTTTAAAAGTTCACCAACTTTTTTCTGAAGTTCTTCAATTACCTTTTTTTGTTCCTTCCATTCTTCAAAAAATCGTTTAGCAGTTTTTGGAAGATTTTCAATTGGAACGCCTAAAACTTCTGCTGAATCCAGTAAAATATCTTCTAAAGCTGCAATCTCAAAAATTGAACCCATTCCAGTAGAATATTCAAGCCTTTCGACTCCGTCTTGAATTCTTTCAGTTTTTAAAACTTTAATGTATCCAATTTCAGATGTGTTGGTAACGTGTGTTCCACCACAAGCTTCAACATCAATTCCATCAATTTCAACTATTCTTAAGGTATCGCCAGGAACTACGCCGCCCTGATAAATTTTAAAGCCATATTCTTGTTCTGCATCGTTCCTATCCATGAATTTGCAAGTTACAGGTTTTCCTAAAAGGACTATTTCGTTTGCAATTTTTTCTATTTCCTTTATTTCTTTTCTTGATATTCTTTCATAATGGGTAACATCAAGTCTTCCTTTTTCAGTATCTACATTTGAACCAGTTTGCCATACGTGTTTTCCAAGAACCTGTTTTAAAGCTGCATTTATTACGTGGGTTGCAGTATGGTTTCGCATTAATTTAAGTCTATTTTCAAAGTTTAATTCCCCTTTTACAAGATTTCCTTCTTTAAATTTAGAAATATCTAATACTTTATGGAATACTATTCCATTCTTTTTCTGAACGTCAACAACATCAACGCCACTTATCTGTCCGATGTCGTATTTTTGACCGCCACCTTCTGCATAAAATACGGTTCTATCAAGAATGATATACTTATCGACAATTTTTAATACCTTAGCTTCAAATTCTGACTGCATTGTATTTTTAAAGAATAAAAGCTCTGTTTTTGGTAAATCAAGTTCTGGAAGTTCATGTTTTAATATAGCAACTTCTTCAGCTTTTTCTTCTTCATGTCTTTCTGCAACAATGGTGTAGAAATTGTCTGGAACATGTATTGAAATCTTTGTCTTACTTGTTTTATTTATCTCATCTATAATGTCTTTTACAATTTCTGGAGGAAGGCCGTTACTATCATATAAATTGATTAAGTCATTAAGGGTAATTTCTGACTTTAATTTTGTCATTCTTTCAACAATGCCCCTACCTTTGTTTACTGTTTGAATGTATTTTTTCTCTTCTGAATCAAGTACGTCCATAATATAGTCTTTCATACCTATAAGTTCAGGATATACTTCTTTCATACTTTCAAGTTGCATTAAAATAATTTCTTTTATTGAATAGGAAATTCCAACCTTTTCCATGTATCTTAGCGTTTTTCTCAAAACTAATCTTGCCAAATACCCTTCTTTTACGTTTGAAGGAACAATTCCATCACCAAACATGAATGAAAGACATCTTGTATGGTCAGAAATTGCATAAATGTATTCAAGAGGACTTATTAGCCTATCAAGTTCATTTACGTCCATTCCAATTTTTTCTGCAACTTTTTGCCTGAGTGCTTTTAAATCCCCGACATTTTCAATATCCATTAATCCTGCTAAAGTTGCACTTTCTGCCATAATTTTTTCGTCTACAATTGGAATATTTGCATTCTTCTTTAATTTTTCAATAATATCCGAAAATAGTGCTTCGTAAACAGTAGGGGTTCCTTGTGATGCCCATGCAAATCTTTCAATCCCGTATCCCGTATCTACTATTTTTAAGGGAATTTCCTCATAATTATTTCCAACTTTTTTATACTGCATAAATACAAGTGTTGCAAGTTCTACGCCGTGCGTAATAACTTCGTAGCACGGACCAGCGTTTCCACCGCCTTCCCACCAACTTTCAATAAATGTAATTGTATGTCCATCTATCCCTAATTTCTGCATTAATTCAAAACAGAGCTCAACGGTTTTATCAGTCCAATATTTATACTCATCTTTTGAATTAAAGGCATGGTGTGCCCCCATTGTAAAGCAGGTTAAGTGTCTTCCGGTTCTTCCAACGTTATCAATGTCATTTAGTCTTATACAGGGTTGGGTAATTACAAGCGGGTTTTTAACTGGCTTTACCAATCCATTTGTAACCCACGGCTGAAATACTGCAATTGATGCAATTGTTAGTAAAATATCGTCCCGCCATCTTTTTGCAATAACAGGTGACCGTTTAACTGGACTATGCCCACGTTCATCAAAAAAGTTTGTAAATTCTTTTACCATCTCATTATAAGTATACTTTTTAGTTGTAATCGGGTTTCCAATAAAAGAATATTTATCGCAAGGACTATCCCCACAAGTTATTCTTTCTTTATCTAATGTCCAAAACCACTGTTTGCATTCTGAACATTGTTTTCTCTCAAAATTCATTTCTTCAAAGAGTTTTACTTTGTAATCGTGAGTAATTTCCATTATAGACCACCGGTTAATAAAATTAACATGAATATTATTAGCGAGGATTTAACATTAATTTAACATTAGTATTAGCATGAAATATAATGATTTTAAAATAATATACATCTTTTATTTTTATCCTTTACTTAAAACCACAGGTTTTAAAATCATAATTTTAAAATCATAATTTAAATTTTTGTATGACTAAGTAAGTTTATTAAAAAAATAAAAAAATAAATATGGTAAAATAATTATAAACTTAAAGGCCAAGAATTTAAAAATTTAGTTAAAATGGAATTTTAAAGTTTTTTCCAGCGTATTTTGATATTTGAAGTTCTTCTTCAATTCTAATTAACTGGTTATATTTTGCAGTTCGTTCCCCCCTTGCAGGGGCTCCAGTTTTAATCTGGCCAGAATTTAATGCAACAGTTAAATCCGAAATTATTGAATCTTCCGTTTCACCACTCCTATGTGAAACGATTACGCCATATCCATTTCTTGATGCTAAATTTGCCGCATCAATTGATTCGGAAATTGTCCCAATCTGGTTTACCTTTAATAATAATGCATTTGCTGCATTCATTTCGATTCCTTTTTTAAGCCTATTTGTATTTGTTACAAATATATCGTCACCAATAATTTGAATTCCTTTTAATTCTTTTGTAATTTCTTTAAATCCTTCAAAATCTCCCTCAAATAAGGGGTCTTCAATTGAAACAATGGGGTATTTTGAAACCATATCTTTATAAATTTCAATTAATTTATCTGTTGAAAGTGATTCGCCTAAAACTACGTATGAATTAGTTTTTTCATCGTAAAATTCGCTTGCAGCGCTATCTAACGTAAATACTATTTCATTTTCATATCCTGCCCTTTTAACGCCCTCTAAAAGAACTGAAAAAGCTTCATCAATTGTTTTTACAGGAGGGGCAAATCCACCTTCATCCCCAATATTTACTGCATCTTTTCCGTATTTTTCAGAAATTACCTTTTTTAATGACTGGTATGTCTCAGCACACATTCTAACCGCATCTGAAAATGAATCTGCACCTATTGGCATTATCATAAACTCCTGAAAATCAAGAGCGTTTCCTGCATGCTTACCACCATTTAAAACATTCATCATTGGAACAGGCATTATATAAGAATTACACCCTCCAAGATATTTATATAACGGTAATGATGATGTATCTGCCGCAGCCCTTGCAACTGCCATTGAAACTGCTAAAATTGCATTTGCACCAAGATTTGCCTTATTTTCAGTCCCATCAAGGTTAATCATGATGTTATCAATTAATCGCTGGTTTCTTGAATCTTCACCGATTAATTCAGGTGCAATTATTTCGTTAACATTGCCTACTGCATTTAATACGCCTTTTCCACCGTATTTTTTGCCTAAATCCCTTAATTCAACTGCTTCAAAAGTTCCTGTTGAGGCCCCACTTGGAACTATTGCATGGCCATAACCCCTTCCAGCAGTCAGTACTTCTGCCTCAATTGTTGGATTACCTCTTGAATCTAAAACTTGTCTTGCCTTTATTTCGTAGATATCAAATGAATTATCCATGTTTTTTAACAAAATACCACCTCTAGTAAGTGTATAGATATTACAATAAAAAAAGATTAAATTAACGCTAAATCTTCAATAAAAAATATCATTTTAAGAAATATATAGTTTTCCATGATTGGATATTATATGCATTGATTTAAATGGAAATTTTAGTTTAACAGTATAACCAAAAATGGTTTAATTGATTTAAAATATTATCTAAATTCGTAAAAAAAGTTTTTTATAATTAAAATAATAGATGTAATTTGACGTTAAAAGCGCACCGGATGATAGTATGAAAGATATTAATAATATAATTGCCGTTGATGATAAAACAATTATAAACTCAATGGAAAGAGTATTTAAAGAAGAATTAACCGAAATGGAAGAAGAATTGAAAATTTTATATGCAAAATACGACGTTAATAATAGTAAACTTGTATTAGATAAAGTTTCGGCTGGAATATATATTGGAGAAGAAATTCTTAAGGATTTAGAAGATATGGAGTATTTTGAGGAAAACATAGAAAAATTAAGGGCATATCTAAGGGATCTTGCAATGAAAAAAATTTAAAATTATAGATAAAAAGAATAGATAACATAATTATATAACATTATTAAAAATGATTAAAAATGATTAAAAATGCATTAGTAGTTAAAAATAGATATTTAAGCATTGTGAAACTATGAAAGTTGTAATCACCCGTCCAATTGAAAAAGGAAGTAATTTTGGAGAAATACTTAAAAAAGAAGGATTTGAGCCCATATTAATACCTACTCTTGACTTGGTATTTAAAAACATAAATTTAAAAATCGACGATTATTCTTGGATTGTATTTACAAGTCCTAGAGGTGTTGAAGGCCTTCTTAAAAATCTAAGTTTAGAGGATGTTAAAAAGGTAACTTCAAAAAAAATAGGCGTAATCGGGATAGAAACTGCAAAAGAATTTAAAAACATTTTTGGAAAAGATGCAGATATTATTCCAAACTTATATACTGCTGAAAATCTTCTTTTAGCACTTAAAAAAGAAGTTAAAAGTCATGAAAAAGTTTTAATTCCGACAACGCCTTCAACAAGGGATGTATTAAAGGAAGGATTAAACGCAGAACTTGTTTTTGTATACTCTTCTGAAGAACCAAACGACATTGATAAAAAAATAGATGATTTAAAAAAGATAACTGCCAACGAAAACAAATCCGGCAGAAAAATAGTATTAACATTTACAAGTAGCCTTACTGCAAGGAATTTTTTCAAACATGTTGATTTAAGCTTTTTAGAGGTTTTAAAAAAACAGGAAGTCGTTTCAATTGGCCCAATAACTAAAAAAACCGTTGATTCATTTGGTTTTGACTCTAAAATGCACCCTGAAAACTACACTACTAAAGGCATGGTTTTTGTTATTAAAGGTTTAAGTTTAAATATCTGATTTTTATATTATATTTGCTTAATTTATTTTGTTGTTTAATATCGTTTATAATGGTGGTTTTTTATGAAACTTGGAATAATTTCGGATACTCACGATCACCTTAAAAATATAAAAAAGGCGATTGGAGTATTTAACAATGAAAAAGTTGATCTAGTTATTCATTGTGGGGATTTTGTATCCCTTTTTGTAATAAAAGAATTTAAAAAATTAAATTCTAAAATAATAAGCGTTTATGGAAACAATGACGGCGAAAAAGTCCTTTTAAAGGAATGGCTAAAAGAGATAGACCAAGATAACGAACTTGAAAACTATTTGAGTTTTGAAATTGATAGTTTAAGATTTTTTGTACTTCATGGAACTCATGGGCCAATTCTTGAATCAGTGATAAAGTCCAAAGAATACGATGTTGTAATTCATGGACATACTCACGAAAGCTTTTTTGATGAAGTAAACGGTATTTTAGTAATAAACCCTGGAGAATGCTGTGGATACCTAACTGGAAAATCTTCAATCGGGATATTAAATACGGTATCAAAAGAATACCAAGAAATTGATTTGGACGAAGTTTCAGAAATATAAATCATTTTTTAATAGTGATAAATATTTATAACTAATTACTCTTTTATTTTAAGCATTAGTTCAATAATAAACCGCAATACTTATTGTTAAAATAGAACTAGTGATGATTATTTGATAATATATCGTTATTTAAATAAATTTAACACGAAAAAATCGTATTTAAAAAATTTTTAAAGATGGAATTTAAAAAGGTTTACTTTGGTGATAGTATGAAAGTTTTACTTATTGGCGGTGGAGCACGGGAACACGCTATTGCAATGGCTTTAAAAAAAAATAGAAGTGTAGAACTATATACATTAATGAAAAATAAAAATCCGGGAATTTATGGATTGTCAAAAGAAGTATCATTTAACAATGAAACAGATATTGATAAAATAAAGGAATTTGCAGAAAAAATAAGGCCTGAACTTGCAATAATCGGCCCTGAAGCACCATTAGGAGTTGGCGCTGCTGATTTATTAACGGAAATGGGGATTCCAACAGTCGGTCCAAAAAAACTTCCTGCACAGATTGAAACCAGTAAAGAGTTCATGAGAAATTTATTTAAAAAATATAATATTAAAGGGTCACTAAAATACGCAGCTTTCAACGAATATGGAGAAAATCTAGAAAAATTCATTGATGAAATGACTGGTTTAGGAAAAGACGTTGTTGTAAAACCAGCAGGATTAACGGGTGGCAAAGGCGTAAAAGTTGTTGGTGAGCAGTTAAAAAATAATGACGATGCAAAGCTCTATGCAAAAGAAGTTTTTGAAAAAAGTATTGGTGGCGGAAAAATCATTGTCGAAGAAAAACTTGTTGGAGTTGAATTTACGCTCCACGGATTTGTTGATGGTGAAAATATAGTATTTATGCCCGCAGTTCAAGACCATCCTCATGCATACAATAACGATGAAGGGCCAATAACTGGTGGAATGGGTTCTTATTCATGTTCTAACCATAAATTGCCATTTTTACCAGATGATAAATTAGATGAAGCTAAAGAGATAATGAAAGAAACAGTAAATGCAATTAAGGCAGAAGTTGGACCATATAATGGGTTTTTATACGGCCAATTCATGCTTACTAAAGACGGGCCTAAAATTATAGAATATAATGCAAGATTTGGAGACCCTGAGGCTATGAATTTACTTCCGATATTAAAAACAGACTTTTTAGACGTTTGTTTTGGGATATCTAATGGAAATCTTGATAATATTAACATAGAATTTGAAAATAAAGCAACTGTTTGTAAATACGTGGTTCCAAATGGCTACCCGATATGCCCTGTAAAAAATAAAGAAATTTTGGTAAACAGTAACGAAATTGAAAAGGCAGGTGCAATTTTGTTTTATGCATCAGTTAATGAAGAAAATGGAAAATTAGTCATAACTGGCTCTAGAAGTGCAGCGGTTACTGGAATTTCTGAAAGAATTGAGGATGCTGAAAAAATCGCTCAAGACGCAATAATAAACTTTGAAGGCGAAATATTCTTTAGAAGCGATATTGGAACCAAAAAATTAATTGAAAAAAGAATTGAAAGAATGAAAGAATTAATTTAGAATTAAAAACTCCTGTAAGAACAATGTATATATAATAGAAATATATATCAAATTCCGTCGATATAATTGATTATGATTAAAACATTATTATAGAGGGATTTCATGAAACAGATGGATACTGAAAAGCTTTTGATGATTCCTGGCCCAACTGTCGTTCCGACCAGGGTATTAAACGTAATGGCATTACCAATTATAGGCCATAGAACAAAAGATTTTGGGGAACTTACGGAAGATACTGTTGACAAAATGAAGCAGGTATTTCAAACTAAGAACGAATCATACATCGTTACAGGTTCAGGAACTGCTGTAATGGATATGGCAATTGCAAACACTGTTGATAAGGGCGATAAAGTATTAAACATTGTAAACGGTGCTTTTGGAGATAGGTTTTATAAAATTTCATCAGTTTATAAGGCTGATGCAATAAAGCTTGAAAACGAATGGGGAGATTTAGCTGACCCTAATGCAGTAAAAGAAATTTTAGATGAAAATGAAGATATTAAAGCTGTAACAATAGTTCATAACGAAACTTCAAGCGGTGCTAAAAACCCTATTGAAGAAATTGGAAACGTCGTAAAAGACTATAACGCCCTATACATTGTAGACACCATTTCTTCACTTGGTGGGGACTATGTTCACGTTGATAAATTCAATATAGACATCTGTGTAACTGGCTCACAAAAGTGTATTGCAGCACCCCCCGGACTTTCTGCAATTTCAGTAAGTGAAAAAGCTTTTGAAGTAGTTAATAAAACAGAAACAAAATCGTTCTACTTGGATTTAAAAGCGTACAAAAAATCATGGGATAAAAATAAAGAAACACCCTATACCCCATCTGTTTCATTAACTTACGGGTTAAACGAAGCTCTTGAAATGGTTTTAGAAGAAGGCCTTGAAAAGAGATTTGAAAGACATGAAAAACTTGCAAAAGCTACCAGAGCAGGTTTAGAAGCTATGGGAATGGAATTATTTGCAAAAGAAAAGGCACGGTCAGTTACGGTAACATCTGCAAAGTATCCAGAAGGTGTAGATGACAAGAAATTTAGGGGATTACTTGCAGAAAAATATAACATAAGAGTTGCTGGCGGTCAAGCGGACTTAACTGGAAAGATTTTCAGAGTAGGCCATATGGGTTCAGCGAAAGAATACCATGTTTTAGGAACTCTTGCTGCAATTGAACTTGCATTTGAAGAACTTGGAATAAATGCAGACGGTGGAGTGTCTGCTGCAAAAGAAATGCTTTTAAAATAAAAACTTACTTTAACTATGTTTTATAAATATTTATAAAACGTCTAATAGCCGTTTAGCTGATTTTATTTTATATATTAATCTTATTTTTTTATATATCGAGTTTTCTGGTGATTTAATGTTTGAATCTAAATTTTGCGATATTTGCGGTAAGCCCGCAAGGGAATACCGTTTTGGAAGTTTGCTTTGCGGAGATGAAGCTTGTTTAGAAAATGCGAGAAGTGTTAGGGGGGGGCCTGCAGGACACAAATTAAGAGTTGTTTCTTTAGGAAGTGTTAATCCGGTAAAGGTACGTGCAACTGAAAACGCATTGACAAAAACTATCGGACAAGTTTTAATATCTAAAATTGATGTTCCAAGTTTAGTATCAAATCAACCGTTAGGATTTGAAGAAACGTTTAAAGGAGCATATAACCGGGCAAAAGCCGCTTTTGAAAGTGTAAATTCCGTTTTTGGAATAGGGATAGAAGCTGGAGTTATAGAAATTTTTGAAAAAAAACTGGATATTCACGTTTGTGTTATTTATGACGGCTTAAACTATACTGTTGGAACTTCCCAAGGTTTTCAGATTCCAAACGAAGTTATTAAAAAAATAGATGAAGGTTTTGAATGTAGTGATGCAATCTTTGAATTATATGGTTTTAAAGATGCCGGTAAAAAAAATGGGCTTATTGGATATTTAACTGACGATAATATTACTAGAGAAGGTTTGTGTGTTGAAGCAGTTACAATGGCAATGATTCCAAGGTTTAAGGGAAACTCAAAAATAAGGTTTTAAATAGGACGACTACCACAAACTAATAAAGATATTTTATTTTGGGGTTTTAACCTTAATAGTAATTACAATGTTAAAAGTGATACTATGAATGTAGATTACAACAAATGTGGCTACTGTGGAGCTTGTGTTGGCGTATGCAAAAGCATGGCAATTGAATTAATTGAAAATAAGATTATTATTTACGACGAAAAATGTAACAACTGTAAACTGTGTGCCGTAGTGTGCCCACTAAATGCGCTGGAGGAGTAACATGAGGGCTTTAGAAGAGAGTTATGATGTAGTTGTAGTTGGTGCGGGGCCTGCTGGTTCCATGTCATCATATAATGCATCAAAAAACGGGGCTAAAACACTTCTAATTGAAAAAGCACAGGAAATTGGAACGCCGGTTAGATGTGCAGAAGCAATTCCAAGAATTGAGTCTTTTGGAATCAATCCAAGTTCCGAATTTATAAGGTCGTATATTAAAGGTGCTTATTTAGTTGCACCAAACGGGAAAAAAATAACTGTAAAAGGCGGAAAAACAGACGGTTATGTAGTTGAAAGAAAAATATTTGATAAATTCCTTGCAATAAGGAGTGCTAAGGAAGGCACGAAAATTGCAGTTAAAAGTAGAGTTACAGGCCTTGAAAAAACAGAAGAAGGATATAACGTATTTGTAAACCATCTTGGAAAGGAATATACTGTAAAAACAAAACTCGTAATTGCTGCTGACGGCGTAGAAAGTACAATTTCAGAATATGCTGGTTTAAAATCAAAAAAGAACCATAATGAAGTGTGTTCATGTGCAGAATACGAAATGACAAATGTAAAGCTCTTAGATAACAACATGATGGAGTTTTATTTTGGTGAAATTTGCCCAAAGGGGTACATTTGGCTGTTTCCAAAAGGCGATACAGTAAATGTTGGAATAGGAATAATTGAAGGAAGTAAAAAAGCTATTGAATATTTAGATGACTTTTTAAGTAACCCTCTTTTAGAAGGGAGGTTAAAAAATGCAGTTCCAGTTGAATTTAAAGTTGGGGGTGACCCTGTTGGCGGCCCTATTAAAAAAACATTTAAAGATAATTTAATTGTTGTTGGAGATGCAGCAGGACATGTTAGTCCATTAACTGGGGGTGGAATTTCACTTGCAATGGATTGCGGTTTAATTGCAGGGGAAGTTTGTGCAAAAAGTATCTCTTCTAAAAATTATTCTGAGGAGTTTTTAAGTCAGTATGAAACACGCTGGAAAGAAAAACACTATAAATTCCTTATGAATGACTTAAAATACAAAACCATACTTCAAAAATTAAATGATAATGAGTTAAATGCAATTGCTGATTCAATTCCTGAAAATTTAGAGGAAGTTGATGTTGGAAAGCTTGCAATAAAAATCGTTAAAAAAGCACCTTCATTATTAAAATATTTTAAAGAATTAATTTAATTCTTCTTTTCCTTTTTTTTTCTTTTTTTCTTTTTGGTAGTCATAATAACTCCAGACTAAAAATATTATCAAAAACCAGTAGACATTTTCCTTTAAGATTAGTGAAATGTGTCCTAGATATGGAATTACAAATGGATTTTCGTTTATTATAATTACTCTTTGCCTTACCTGGCTTTCCCTTATAAGTTCTGGATCATATGTTGGGTTATTATCTCCTTTAGTAATAAAATAACGGTTACCTTGGTTATCATCCCATATATCGATAACCCTATGAATTACAGGGGTTGTCTTTGAGTATCTTGAAATTACTGGAAGCGTATATATAATTCCGCTCTTTTTACTCTCTTCATAATAGTCCAATTCTCTCCCATTTATTGTTAAACCTTGATTTATTACATTGTTTTCGTTTGCATTTGTCCAGTGGGCAGAATAAACTATAATATCTCCTATTTCTATATCACCGGTTTCAAACTCGAACATTCTATTTTCAACCACTACAAAGTCGCCCCTAGTCATTACTGGAACCATACTGTCAGATACAATCACATTTACATGTGTCCATACTAAAAGAAAGACAACTAAAAAAACTGTCCATTCAAGAATATTTTTATGTTTGATAGTACCACCTAGACCTTAATTTCATTTTAAGATTTTTGGATTCTTAATAATTATATAGATAAGCTAATATAAATTACATTCTAATTTTAACATTACAAATGATTCCATAGTACTATAGGCTTAGTGATAGCGGTTTTTTCCGAAAGATTTATATATTTAGTTTTCCAAAATTAAATTTGTAAAAGATTGAGGTGATTTTATGGCAGAACTACCAGTTGCACCAGTAGTAAGAATATTGAAAAAGGCAGGTGCTGAAAGAGTAAGTGAAGATGCAGCAAAAATGTTTGTTGAGGCATTAGAAGAAATCGCAATGGACATCGCTAAAGAAGCAGCTGACTTATCAAAGCACGCTGGAAGAAAAACCGTTAAGGTTGAAGACATCAAAATGGCTTTAAAAATGTAATTTAGATAAATTATAATTAACTTTTCAATTTTACTGGCAAAAATTGTCAGATAACGTTATATTAGTTATAATTATCTATTGTTTACCTTTTTCCCATTTGATATTTTTTAGAAAAGTACTTTTTTTCAAATTTTAATTTTCACGTAAACCTTTATATAATTAGTAAGTATAGTATTTTGGAAAATTATTCAAGTTTAAAATTTTTCAAGTTATTTTAAAAATTACAAATTTTAGAGGTTACTTCATGGATATTGTTTTTGCACTTGGGGGATCTGTTTTGATGCCAAAAGATGGAGCATCTGCTGAAAATATCAAAAGTTATGCACAAGTATTTAAAAAATTAAAGGATATGGGGCATAACGTTTCCATTGTTGTCGGGGGCGGAAATACTGCAAGGGAATACATAAAAGTTTCAAGGGAATTTACAAATGAGTCAGTTTGTGATGAAATAGGCATTATGGCAACTAGAATGAATGCAATGCTGTTAATCTCTGCACTTTCAAAATATTCGGTAAACTTTGTTCCAACAAATTTTAAAGATGCGGAAATGATTTTAAATTTAGGAAAAATACTTGTAATGGGTGGAACGCACCCAGCTCACACAACCGATGCAGTTTCTGCAACTTTAGCAGAATTTACAAATGCCGATTTACTTGTTATTGCAACAAATGTTGATGGAGTTTATACTAAAGACCCTAGAACAAATAACGATGCTAAAAAGCTTGAAAAGATGACTACAAAAGAATTGATTGAAATTACTGGTTCAAATTCGATTAGTGCAGGCTCTTCAAGCGTTGTAGATTCTCTTGCATCAAAAATCATTGATAGGGCAAAATTAAAAACAATTGTTGTAAAAGGAACTCCTGATGAAATTTTAAAGTCTGTTCTTGGAGGGCATGATGGAACTATTATCATACCTTAAAAAATATTAAAATATAGTTTGGTGAAAAAAATGGAAAAACATAAACACTGCATAAATTGTGGACTTTCAATCCCTCCTGAAGAATCACTTTGTTCTGAAAAATGTAAGGAAGAGTTTATCAAAAAAAGAAAAAAAATGATTAAAAGTCAGCAGATATTTTTCATAATGATGCTTTTAGTTATTGGTGTTTATGCATACCAGATATTTTTCTAAATAACCTAAATTTTTTAAATATTTACCCATAAGTTTAAATACTATCATCCATATGTTTATGTGTTGGCAAATCAGCGAAGCGAGGTAGGGTAGCCAGGCCTATCCCGCCGGGCTCATAACCCGGAGACCAGAAGTTCAAATCTTCTCCTCGCTATTTTTAATTAAATTACTAAATTTATTATAGCAACTTTGAAGAAAACTTTTTTTCAAGCTATTTTAAAAATTCATTTTGGAATAATTTTTTATCCAAAATTTATTGAAGCGAGGTAGGGTAGCCAGGCCTATCCCGCCGGGCTCATAACCCGGAGACCAGAAGTTCAAATCTTCTCCTCGCTATTTTTTTGTAAAACTTAAAACTTTACCAGTGGGATAACTTGTTATCCCGCTAGGGTTGAAAGGGGCGTAGCCCTTTCGTTTGGAACTTCTCCTCGCTATTTTTTTGTAAAACTTAAAACTTTACCAGTGGGATAACTTGTTATCCCGCTAGGGTTGAAAGGGGCGTAGCCCTTTCGTTTGGAACTTCTCCTCGCTATTTTTTTGTAAAACTTAAAACTTTACCAGTGGGATAACTTGTTATCCCGCTAGGGTTGAAAGGGGCGTAGCCCTTTCGTTTGGAACTTCTCCTCGCTATTTTTTTGTAAAACTTAAAACTTTACCAGTGGGATAACTTGTTATCCCGCTAGGGTTGAAAGGGGCGTAGCCCTTTCGTTTGGAACTTCTCCTCGCTATTTTTTTGTAAAACTTAAAACTTTACCAGTGGGATAACTTGTTATCCCGCTAGGGTTGAAAGGGGCGTAGCCCTTTCGTTTGGAACTTCTCCTCGCTATTTTTTTGTAAAACTTAAAACTTTACCAGTGGGATAACTTGTTATCCCGCTAGGGTTGAAAGGGGCGTAGCCCTTTCGTTTGGAACTTCTCCTCGCTATTTTTTTGTAAAACTTAAAACTTTACCAGTGGGATAACTTGTTATCCCGCTAGGGTTGAAAGGGGCGTAGCCCTTTCGTTTGAATCTTCTCCTCGCTATTTTTTTGTAAAACTTAAAACTTTACCAGTGGGATAACTTGTTATCCCGCTAGGGTTGAAAGGGGCGTAGCCCTTTCGTTTGAATCTTCTCCTCGCTATTTTTTTGTAAAACTTAAAACTTTACCAGTGGGATAACTTGTTATCCCGCTAGGGTTGAAAGGGGCGTAGCCCTTTCGTTTGGAACTTCTCCTCGCTATTTTTTTGTAAAACTTAAAACTTTACCAGTGGGATAACTTGTTATCCCGCTAGGGTTGAAAGGGGCGTAGCCCTTTCGTTTGGAACTTCTCCTCGCTATTTTTTTGTAAAACTTAAAACTTTACCAGTGGGATAACTTGTTATCCCGCTAGGGTTGAAAGGGGCGTAGCCCTTTCGTTTGGAACTTCTCCTCGCTATTTTTTTGTAAAACTTAAAACTTTACCAGTGGGATAACTTGTTATCCCGCTAGGGTTGAAAGGGGCGTAGCCCTTTCTTTAAAAACATTATTTTTATTAAACTTATTTAAAAAATAATCGATTAATTTAAATTTATAAATATTATATTCTAAAAAAGAAAAAGTGGGTTAAATACCCACACACTTAATTTCATGTTTTATTCAAACTTCTTAAAAAAATTTAAAAAGAATCAAAGATTCTTTTTTTAAAATTTTGAAAGTTTGAATTATAACATTGCAATTAAAGCAGTAGCAGCAGCAGCAGTTTTATCTCTGTCTCCACCAGCTACAACTAATACATCTTTTCCGTTTGCAGCGCCTTTAGCTACAGCTAAGGTTGCAGGGGAAGCGTTGTCAATTGCAATTAAGCCTTTGTCAGCTAATTCTTTTGCGAGTGTGTTTACAACTGGTCCACCAACTAAGATTAAATCTTTGTTAGCAGCACTTAATGAAGCTTCAGCGTCTAATTTTGCAATTGGTGCAGTCATTGGAACTGATTGTTTAGCATCAGCCATTAATTCATTTAATTTAATTTCAGCATTTAATACTGAAACTTTTTGACCAATGCTTAATGTTACATCTTTTGCATCATCCATTAAGAATTGAACAGCCATATCGCCACTGTCTTCATCAAAGTCTAATTTTGCATAGTTTGCAATTGAGAATGTTTTGTCTTTTCTAATTTTATCTACGTCGTCTCCAACGTATTTTAAAGCAATACCTACAACTGGAACTGCAGCGGTGCTTGTTGCACTGTCTGATTCAATTAATCCAGCTGCTGTAGCCCTTACTGCGTATGCTTCCCAATCATTTATGTATTCTTCACCAAGTTCTAATGTTACTACATCTTTTGTAATAACCATTTCAGCGAAACCGTAGTTTCCACCAATGTCTTCCCATGCATCGTTTACAACGATACCGATGTCTTTGTAAACTATTGTAATTTGGTTACCGTTACCATCAATTGTATCGAATTTTGAAGCTACAACTTTTCCATCTTTTAAAAGTTGAACATCTGCTTTGTAAGCTGCACCTTGTGTTAAAACGTTGTTTACTTTTACAGCGTAACCGTTTCCTAAATCGTAGTTGTCACCTCTTTGTTTAACTACTCCATCGTATACTTCTTTACCTAAGATAACTAAGTCATCATCGGTATCAAGTTTTACTACAACCATTTCCTGGCCTAAGAATGGAATTCTCATACCTGGGAAGAGTCTTGCATAATCAGCAAGTGCACTACCGTATTTGTCTTCTTCGAATGCTAATGACATATAGAATGCTTCGTCTTCACTTACCTGTAAGTCTGCACCGGTGTTAAATAGGGCGGCAGCAGGTTGTTGGGTCCTAATTACTGCTGCAACAGCTTCTGCAGCTTCGAAGTCTTTATTTGTTCCAAATATATCCCATCCTGAAGGATCAGCGTCACTTACTGCAGCTAATGTTTGTAAGTCTTCTAAATCAATAACCTGTGCAGCAGGAGGAACTGTGTAGTCCATGAATGTTTTACCGAGTAAGTAGTTAGGAACACCAGTTCCTGCAGCGGTACCTGTATAGTCATCGTCAGCAGCAGCAAATAAAAATACTTCATTTGTAGCAGCGAAAGCATTACCTGCATCCCAGATATTTTTAATATTGTCAGATTTTGAACTTGCACTTACAGTAACTTTTGCGTTACCGTCAGTTGCGGAACCTTCTTTAAACATTAATGAGCCTACTTTTGCAGCGATGTTTGCAGCTGAAACAACGTCTTTTGCAGCAGCGTTTGAACCTACTACAATATCTACGTTTACGTTTCCATTTGTTACTGCGTTAGCAGCAAATGCATCTACATCTCCAACTTTTTCAGCAGCTAAAGCACCAGTTGCTAAAGCGGATGCAACCATTGCACCGCCTACAGCAATAGCACCGATTTTTTTCATGCTCATAGCCATATTAGTTCACCTGTTTATGATGTTTTAATTTTTTCACAAATACCCCTTGTCGCCGTTACTATATATACCTTACCATTTGAAACGGTCGTAAAAATAGTTTCAGAGTATTTAATTTGAAATTTAAAGCTATTTTTTAAAATTAAATGAAATTATTCATCTAATTTATGAATTAAAAAGTTGCAACTAGTTACAACTAATTTAAAGGATTTTAAAATTTAAAAAGCATTTAAAAAAGTTTTAAATAATTTTAAAGGATAAATTAATCGTTAATTACAAGAATAACGATTTATAAATTATATTTATAGATTCATATGTTTAATAATTTTATCGTACGTTAGACTTAACCTAGTTCATTTTATTGTAAAAAATAAGTTAAAGAATTTTTAGTTTTTTTATTCATCAATATAATAGTATTCGCCAATTTCTCTTTGATATGTATCTCTTTGACTTCCTTCCTTATTAATTCTCGGCCTTTTAGTATCTAAATCTCGTCTAAATGTAATATTCATTTCTTTTAAAAATTTATTTGCACCTTCACGTTTTTTCAAAGGTGCTGAACCTGTTCCATTTATCCCAGAAACACCACTAAATACTATAAACCTATCAGAAATATAGTCTTGGAATAATATATCGTGGTCAACTACAAACATTGCTGCATCTTTTTCATCTGCCATTCTTCTAATTACTCTTGATGTTGTTAAACGCTGTTCAACATCTAAAAATGCCGATGGCTCATCAATTAAGTATAAATCAGCATCATGACTTAAGCACGTTGCAATTGCAACTCTTTGTAATTCCCCTCCTGACAAATCTTTTACCTCTGATTCAAGCAGATTTTCTAGTGAAAGCGGTTTTATAATTTCGGATTTATAAAATGAAGAATTTATATTTGTAATTTCAGATAATAATTCTTCAACAGTTCCTAAATAATCCGTTCCAATATATTGAGGTTTATACGCTACTTTAATATCTCCAACTATTTCCCCAAAGTCAGGATTGGTTATTCCTGAAAGTGTTTTTACAAAAGTAGTTTTTCCAATACCATTTGGCCCTAAAATTCCAACAACTTCCCCTTGGTAAATTTGGCCGCCTGAAACACTTAAACTAAAGTTTCCTTGTGTTTTTTTAATATCCGTATAGTCTAAAAGTATCGGCCTATTTGAATTATCTTGTGGAGGCCTATTTTCAAATATAATAGGAGTTTTTCTAACTCGTATATTTTCTTCTTTTAAAAATCCATCCAAGTAAGTGTTTATCCCAACTCTTGTCCCCCTTGGATGAGTTGAAACCCCGTAAGCTGCCGGAACACCATATAATATATGGATATAGTCAGATAAATAATCTAAAACAATTAAATCGTGTTCTACTAAAACAACTTTCTTTTTTTCAGCAATTTCACGGATTACTTTTGCAGCACTAAACCTCTGTTTTACATCGAGCCATGATGTCGGTTCATCAAAGTAATAAATGTCCCCTTCTCTTAAAGCAGCAGCAGCAATTGCAACTCTTTGTAATTCCCCTCCTGAAAGCTGGTCAAAACTTCTATCCAAAACGTTTTCAATTTCAAGGGCTTTTACAATTTTTTCAAAGTTTCCTGTTTCATCAACCCGTTTTAAAAGTTCACTAACATTCCCTTTAACGACTTTTGGTAAAATATCGATATACTGTGGCTTATGTATTGGTTTTATTCCTTTTTGCCTTAATTTTTCAAAATAATTTTGAAGTTCAGTTCCGGAAAAATAATCAAGCACTTTTGAAAAATCAGGGGCTTTTGAAAGATTGTTCAAGTTAGGAATTAACTCTCCACTTAATATCTTTATAATTGTTGATTTACCAACCCCATTTGGCCCTAAAAGACCAGTTACTCCATCTCTTGGAGTTATAAGGCCATATAATCTAAACCGATTTTTCCCATAGGAATGAACTATTTTTTCATCACTTAATTCCTTTGGAAGCCCGATAATTTTTATTGCCTGAAAGGGACATCTTTTTGTACATATCCCGCATCCACTGCATAATTCTTCTGAAATTATCGGTTTTCCACTATCTTCATCAATTACAATAGTTTCTTCTTCCATTCTAACTCCGGGACAGTACTTTAAACATTCCATTGAGCACCGTCTTGGTTGACACCTATCATGGTCTAAAATTCCTAGTCTAGACATTTAACACCTCTAATTAAAATTAAATTGCTTAACATGTTTAATTTAAAAATTTAGTTATTTCAATACATTATTTAGATTATTAATAGATTTTATAAGAATATTTTAGCCCATTTGCGCTTTTGCATAATTTATAAGCCCGCCTAAATCAATTATTTCTTTTGCCTTTCCAGTTGGAACCGTGCATTCTAAAACAATGTCTTTTAAAATGATTTTTTTGTTTTCAAGGTCTAATTCTATTAAATCCCCTGTTTTAACGTGTTTTGAAATGTTTTTGCATTCAATTGGAATTACACCTAAGTTTATAGAATTTCGATAAAAAATTCTTGCAAAACTTTCCGCAATTATTGCACTTATTCCAAGATATTTTATCGAAATTGGAGCCTGTTCCCTTGAACTTCCACAGCCAAAATTTTCACCTGCAACAATAAAATCCCCCAAATTTACTTTTTTAGGAAAATTCTCATCAATCCCCGCCATACAGTGCGATGCAAGTTCATAAACATCAGTAGTTCTTAGATATGCTCCTGGAATTATAGCATCGGTATCGACATCATCTGAAAATACGTGTGCTTTGCCTTTTAATTTCATTTTGTCACCACTATAACAATAAAATATAATGCTGTAAAAACTCTAAGTTACTATCCTTAGTTTTTAACCAACAAATAAAAAATGAATTTAACTCACAAATATAAGCCAATAAACATATAAATTTAACTAATATCTTAATTACTATCCTAATTATTTATCTTATATTCTAAATATAATTCGTGTAACTTTGGTGTTTTAATGGAAAGTTTGGTTGATATTGATTATAATTCAGATGATTTATGTATTTATCTTTATTTTTTGAATCAGACAGTAAAAGAAAAAAATTTTAAGCCTTATTTTTACTTAAATTCAAGTGATAAGGAAAAAATTTTAAATTATTTAAAAGATTTTGAAGCAAATGAACTCGAAAATAATAAAGAAAATAATAAAGAAAATAATAAAGAAAATAATAAGGAAAATAGTAAGAAAAATAGTAATTTTAAGACAGTTAATGAACCAAAAGAACCTTTAAAAATGATTGAAAGTATTGATATAGTTGAAAAAATCGTTTTTGATGAGAAATATAAAAAAAAGAAATTATCAAAAATAACCGTGAAATATCCAACAAACGTAAAAACAATCCGTGAAATACTAATGGGATTTGAAAAGCTTTATGAATACGATATTCCATTTACAAAAAGATATTTAATTGACAATGAAATTATTCCAACAACAAACTGGGATTTTAAAAATAATTTATCAATCAATAACAAAATACCTAATTTAAAAGCTGTTTCTTTCGATATTGAAGTTTATTGTGAAAAAGAGCCAAGTTCAAAAAAAGACCCGATAATAATGGCTAGTTTCAGTTCAAAAGATGAAAATTTAGTAATATCCACAAAAAAATTTAATCACGATAAGTTAGAAGTAGTAAAAGATGAAAAAGAACTTATAAAGAGAATTATAGAAGTTTTAAGTAGTTATGATGTAATTTACACATATAACGGGGATAATTTTGATTTTCCATACCTTAAAGGGCGTGCTGAAACTTTTGGACTAGATTTAAAACTTGGAAAAAATGGCGAAAAGATAAAAATTACAAAAGGGGGCATAAATTCAAAAAGTTATATCCCAGGAAGAGTTCATATCGACTTATACCCGATTGCAAGGCGATTATTAAGTATTGCAAGATATAGACTTGAAAATGTAACTGAAGAACTTTTTGGAATTAAAAAAGTAGATGTTGGGCATGAAAATATCCCAAAAATGTGGGATAGTTGTGATGAAACCCTTGTAGAATATTCTTTTCAAGATGCGTACTACACTAGAAAGATTGGGGAACAGTTTTTACCTCTTGAAGTAATGTTTTCAAGGGTCGTAAACCAATCACTTTTTGATATAAACCGTATGAGCAGTAGCCAAATGGTAGAATATCTTCTTTTAAAAAATTCGTATAAATTAGGCGTTGTATCCCCAAATAAACCCTCTGGAAATGAATATCAAAAGCGTATAAGGAGTTCATATGAAGGAGGCTATGTAAAAGAGCCTTTAAAAGGAATACATGAAGATATAATTTCGATGGACTTTTTAAGCCTTTATCCTTCGATAATAATGAGCCATAACATAAGCCCTGAAACTATAAATTGCGACTGTTGTAATTTTAAAGAAGCTGAAAAAGTTTTAGGCCATACTTTCTGTAAAAAACAGACTGGAATAGTTCCAAAAACACTAATGGATTTAATAAATAGGCGAAAAAAGATAAAAGAAATTTTAAAAGAAAAAGCACTTAAAAACGAATTTGACGAAGAATATAAGATACTTGATTATGAACAAAAATCCATTAAAGTTCTTGCAAATTCACATTACGGCTACCTAGCATTTCCAATGGCACGCTGGTATTCAAAAGACTGTGCGGAAGTAACAACACATCTTGGACGGTCATACATACAGAAAACTATTGAAGAAGCGGAAAATTTTGGATTTAATGTAATTTATGCAGATACTGATGGTTTTTATTCAAAATGGAACTCAAAAAATGGAATAATAAGTAAAGAAAAACTTTTAGAAAAAACTAAAGAATTTTTAAAAACGATAAACGATAAACTTCCTGGAGAAATGGAACTTGAATTTGAGGGCCATTTTAAAAGGGGCATATTTGTAACTAAAAAGAAATATGCGCTTATTGATGAAAATGAAAAGGTAACTATAAAAGGCCTTGAAGTTGTACGGCGTGATTGGTCAAATATTTCTAAAAAAACCCAAAAAAATGTACTTGATGAGCTTTTAAAACATGGAAATATTGATTCTGCAAAAAATATAATTCAAAAAACAATTGATGAATTAAAAAAAGGAAACGTAGATAAAGAAGACCTTTTAATACATACCCAACTTACAAAGCGAATTGAAGATTATAAAACGACTGCCCCACACGTTGAAGTTGCAAAAAAAATTGCAAAGGCAGGCAACCGGATAAATGTTGGAGACGTTATAAGCTATATTATAACAGATGGGAAAAATTCAATTAGTGAAAGAGCAGAGTTAATAGAAAACGCTAAAAGTTACGATACAAATTATTATATTGAAAACCAGATTTTACCCCCCGTAATAAGGATAATGGAAGCTTTGAGTATCTCAAAGGATGAATTAAAAAATTCAAAAAAACAGACCACTTTGCACTTATTTATGAAATAATTTTAATTATATATTTCATACAAAAATTTATAAAAAGTTATCAAAACTAAATAAAAATCAAAAATAACGAAAAATAAGTAACAAAAAGTAATTCAAAACGGGTTGAATATAATGGAAAATGGGCTTAAAAATATATTAATAAAAAATGTATCCTATTACATTGACGGTAATTTAAATATTCATCAAAACTGCGACATTTTAATTGAGCAGAAAACAAAAATATTAAAAGATGAAGAAATTAATTTAAAAAAAAATAATTTAAAAGAAAGTATGGCTGACGAAAGTATAGCTAATGAAAGTAACGTCAATATAACTTTTGGAAAATCACTTATAGAGAAAAAAAACCTAAATAAATCAGACATTAAAATAATAGATGGCAAAAGAAAGTGTGCTATTCCCGGATTATACAATGCACACACCCATATTCCAATGACATTACTTAGGGGAATTTCTGATGATATGGCATTAAATGACTGGCTAAATAAAAAAATATGGCCTAATGAAGCAAAATTAACTAAGGAAGATGTGTACACCGGTTCATTAATAGGTTGTCTTGAGATGCTTCGTTTTGGAGTTACCACGTTTAACGAAATGTACTTTTTTTCAGAAGAAATTGTAACGGCTACAAAGGAAGTAGGATTAAAAGCACAGGTTTCATACCCAATAATGGATTTTGGAACGCCTGACGAAAAAAATCTTGATAGACTTTTAAATTCTGCAAAAAAGTTTGTAAAAAATAATATTAATGAAAAAAATATATTGCCCGGAATCGCACCTCATGCACCATATACTTGTTCAGAAGAAACATATATTGAATGTAAGGAAATTTCAATTGAAAATAACATAAATTTACATACCCATGTTTCTGAAACTCGATATGAAGTTGTGGAACTAGAAAATAAGATAAATATGCGACCAATTGACTACCTTGAAAAAATAGGTGTTTTAAACGAAAAATTAAATGCTGCACACTGCGTCTGGATTACAAAAGATGAAGCAAAAAAACTTTCAAAAAATAATGTGAAAATACTCCACTGTCCAACAAGTAATATGAAACTTGCAAGTGGCGGAGTAATGCCTGCAATGGAACTTTTAAACAATGGTGCAAACATTTCGCTTGGAACGGATGGCCCTGCAAGTAATAATAACTTAGATATTATTCGAGAAATGAAAACAGCATCTTTACTCCATAAATCCCACAGGTGGGATCCAACTGTCCTAAATATTGATACAGCTTTAAAAATGGGTATTAACAGCGAAAGCATAGGTTTTAAAAACAATGATATTGTTTTATTAGATTTAAATTCCCCACATTTTATTCCAATAAATAATATAAAATCTAATATCGTTTATTGTGCAAATGGAAACGATGTGGATACAGTAATTGTTGATGGAAAAATACTACTTGAAAACAAAACATATAAATTACGAGAAGCGTTTATTAATACTACTTACAAAAAAGCATGCAAAATTACGGAAAAATTCAACTAATTAGTTATTAAATAGAGTAAATAATTAAAAAATAGCAAAATGCTATGAAATAATTTTTAAATAATATTTAAATGATTTTTAAAGAATTTTTAAATAATGTATTTAAGCTAATAATTTTTTGGTGACCCCCAAATGATAAAAATTGACATGCACGTTCACACACACAGCTCAAGGTGTTCAATGAACTTTTTAAACATTTTAAAAAAAACGTGTTTGAAAAAAGGAATTTTACCAATAATTACTGACCATGATGTAATGACTAAAACGGACTTTGGAATTCCTGGCGAAGAAATTTCAACGTCAAAAGGAGAATTCTGCGGAATTTTTTTAAATGAAGAAATTAAAGAAAAAGATATTTTTGAAGCGTTTGATAAGGTAAAAGAACAAGGCGGGCTTATTTATATTCCCCATCCATTTGACTGGCAAAGAAAAAGGTCCTTATGTAAGTTTGGGCTTTTAGATAGTTCTGAATTTATAAAAAAAGTAGATATTGTTGAAATATATAACAGCAGATGTATAGAACAAAAACCGAATGAAGATGCAAAAACCTATGCAAAAAGTTACAACATTGTAAAAGGTGTTGGAAGTGATGCACACTTTTTTTGGGAAGTTGGAAATGCATTTTTAGAAATTCCTGAGTTTGATTTGGATAATCCAAAAGAATTTTTAAAACTTTTAAGTAAGGCGCAAAGTGAAAATTTTTATTGTAAGAGATCAAACCCAAACAATATGCTTGTTTGCAGTAAACTTTCAAAGCGTATAAAAAAACTCATGTGATTTTTATGAATGGACTTTTTTCAAAAACTAATAATAAAGAATTTAAAGAAATAGTTCAAAAAATTTCAAAAAGGCTGAATTTAAATCCAAATGACCTTGAAAAGGGATTTGAACGTAAAATAATTACAAAATACGAATACAATGACAAAAAATACCTCTGTTTTAAAAAGAAGTTAAGGCATATTGAAAGGGGCACTATTGTTTTTTTAAACGATAATTTTGACTATTTTTGCGGTTATCCTAAAATAAAAAGAGCAATGATGCTTAAAGCGTCTTTAGACAAATATTTTGATAAAAAAATTGCAATTGAAGAAAAATTAGATGGATATAATATAAGAATTATAAAATTTGAAGATGAAATACTTGCAGTAACTCGTGGTGGGAAAATATGCCCGTTTACAACTAAAAAAGTTAAAAAATACCTTAAAACCACTTTTTTAGATGATTATCCCAATTTAATGCTTTGTGGAGAAATGATAGGACTAAATAACCCTTATGTAAACCAATATTACATTGAAGCAGAAAAAGATTATGAAAATTTAGGATTTTATATTTTCGATATTCGAGAACGTGAAACAAATATACCTTATTCAATATCTAAAAAAGAAGAGCTATTTAAAAAATATGAAATTCCACACGTAAAACCAATAATAATCGATAAAAAAGATATTTCTAAATTATGGGAAATATTAAACACACTAAATGAAAATAAAAAAGAAGGCGTAATTTTAAAAGACCCTGAAATGCTAATGGAACCTTTAAAATATACCACTCAACACACGCAATGTAATGACCTTTCAATAGCATTTAAATATACTTATGATATTGGAATCGATTTCATGTTTAGTAGAATTGTTAGGGAAGGATACCAATCCTTTGAAATGTCCGAAAGTAAAGAAGAAGAATTAAATAGGGCAGAAAAACTTGGAAAATCGATTTTTCTTCCAATGATTCAAACGATAAAGGATGTTTCAGAAGGAATCACTTCAAAAGAATGTTTTGAACTATTTTTTGAATCCGAGCCGGATTTTTTAGAATTTATGAATTATTTAAAAAAGATGCATGTACCAATTATTATAGAATCCAAAGAAATTATGGGTAAAATCATTAAAGTTCGTATTTGTAGAATTTATAATGCCACAACCGACAAGATAAAAAGCCACCTTGAAGGAAACCTCTGGTAGGCGAAATATCATTAAAATATAAATAAATATTGAATATTTTTAAATAGTAATTTGGTATTTTTTAAAATTATTTTTAAAAATCTAAAGAATATTACCTGATACGTGGAAATTTTTATAGTACCCGTAACCATTAAATACAATAAACACAGTATATTTTTTGCCTTGAAAGTACTCAAGGTATATAACATAATAGCCCCAAATAAGCAATTTATCTGTTCTGCGTAAGGCATTGCACATTTTTAACCGTATACGTGTATTACCTTACGTTAACATTTTTTTCTTTTTTAATAAATTTGTAAAACGTTACATTTTTAAAAGATTTTAAAAATTTTATAAAGCTTAATCTAAATTTTAATGTTTATTATGCTACCACATAAAAAATTTTATATACGGTAGGTTTTATCTTATTAATTGGCAAGAAATTGCCATATTCCCCCATACTGTAACAGTGCCCTAAATACATTGAACATCAATTTCTTTTTTTATAGATATTTTTTAATTTATAAATGATTAATTATCTAATTTTATAGACAAATTTATAATCGACATAAGTTGTAAACTTATTAAGATATTGCAATAATTATATCTATTATTACTCAACATAATAAACTTTATATAGGTCATTTAACAAAATAGTAATTGACGAGGAATCGTCTTAAAAGTACTCTAGCGTAGAATCAATATATAATTCAATAGTAAGTAATATGGAATATTAGTTACCTGTTAAACCATTATATCTTAAACCCCCCTACCCCCGTATACGACATTTGACATAATAATATTAACAAAAACATGTATTACCCAGAAAAAATAAGTAAAAAATCTATATCCTTTTTTGAATTTTTAAAATTCTTAAAATTTATTTTTTGAGAAAAACGTTTTATTCAATAAATTATTTTTTCTTAAATTCAGTGTGTGGTTTTTTGCATATTGCCATTATTTATATACTAAATACGTAAGACTATATCGGATGACGTGAATACTGAAATATATATTATATTAATATATAAAACGCTCGATGATGACTGTCATCCCTGCTGATTTAATTTAAAGAGAATTTACACAATAAATCATCTTAGAATTAAAAAATGATGAATACAGGGTTTCTGAGAGCTTTTTTAATTTATTTTACAAGAGTTCCAACAATTATATTGTCTTTTGTACGCAGTACCTTTACATTTATTCTTTTTCCAATAATCTTACATGTTTCCAGTTTACAATTAATTACCTGAATTATTCTATCCATTGAACTGGCAATTATTTCCCCATTTACCCGTCCATCCATTAACACAGTTGCAGAAATTACGTCATTTACCTTAAAAGGACATGGTAACCTCGTTCTTACATGACTTCCAAAGTATTCATTTAATGGAACTTTTAAATTAACATTTATTCCATTTGAAGAATATTCTTTTTCATAGTTTGCCAAAAGGCCGTAAAATTTATTAAAGTCCCATGTTTTCATTTTCGGAACTTTTCTGCCAAATTGATATGTTAAACAAAGTTGTGCACCAAGAATTGGATTTTTTTTGTTGTTTATCGGGTTTATCGTATTTTGGGGTATTTTTTGCTGTAAATTTACTGCATAATCCAATACTTTTTTGAATTCTGTGTCATTATAGTTTGGAAGTAAAATTGGAGCAATTAGAAGGTGAATTTTGGAATTTTTAATATATTCTGAAATTTCCAAAATTTTATTTATATCGTAATCCTTTTTACCCGAAAGCCCTTTTGAAAGTTTTTCATCAATTGCATTTATGGACATGTTTATCCGGTGTAGGCCAGAATCTGCTAAATCATCTATTAGTTTTTCATTTAAGTTAACACCATTTGATTGGATTGAAACTATTCCTTTTTTAGGCCCATTTATTTCATTAAGTTCCTGAACAAGTTCTAAAAGGGGATAATATAGTGAAGGTTCACCTTGCCCGTCAAGGTGTGCTTCTAATTTTGTATTCCCTTTAAAATCCGCTATTTTTTTGTATTCTGAAACTAAATAATCCATATCCACGTAATAATCATTTTTTCTTGACTTTGAATGATTTCCCTCATCAACAGAACAGAATGGACAATTAATATTACAACCACTTAAACCCCTTATCTGAATTACATTTGTACCCCTATCAATCAGCCCAAATGCAGTATGCCCAATTAAAGGAATTCCTTCATTGATATAGTACGTTCTACGATTTGTTACATTGTTTGTAAGGCCTTCAACAATACTTTGGGACATTTTATTTAAAATTCCAGATTTTAGGGAGTTTGCTAAAGCCCTTACTGAATCTGATTTTTCGCCGATAAAGTCTTCAAAAATTAGTTTTCCATCTTTAAAAGATACATTGTATTCAATTGGAACTATTACTTCATAATTTTTGTTTATTTCCAATATTAAATCATTGTTAGATAATTCATAACCTGTTATCATCCTAAATTGGTTTAAATTCAAAACAAAAAATTCATCGTCTTGTTTTTTATTTTTCGTGTTTATTTTTTTAGACATCTTTACACCGGAGTTTTAAATAAATAAAGCTATAATAAAGATACAGTAATAATATATATGTGAATTACCCCGGTGGTTTTTTGATAAAAATACTCGATGCTTCAGCATTTATTCACGGCTACAACCCTTCAATTGAAGAGGGAATACACTATACAACAAACGGAATCGTTTTAGAAGTAGTTTCAAAGGAAGAAATTATTAAATCAGCACTAGATTATGGAAAATTAAAAATATTAGACCCAAAAATAGAAAATATTGAAAATGTATCTAAAATGACATTAAATACTGGCGATACATTATCTAAAAATGATATTGAGATATTAGCACTTGCAATCGAACTTGAAGGCATATTATATACCGATGACTATGGAATACAGAACGTTTCAAAAAAGTTAAATGTTAAATATAAAAATATCATAGCTGAAGGGTCTAAAAACGATTTTATTTGGAAAAAACTCTGTAAGGGATGTAAAGCGATGTATCCCATAAATTATCCTGATAGCGAGTGTGATGTTTGCGGAAGTGAACTGCATAGGAAAATGGTTAAAAATAGACTTAAAAAGAGCAAAAACTCAAAAACCTGTAAAAAGACATAATATAAAAATAAAATAATTATTTAATTTCATTTTAAAATTTTAACTTCTGCTCTACTTTTTCTGCTGCATCGGATACTTCATCGGATACTTCGATTATTTTTTCAGAAATTTCTTCAGAGACTTTTTCAGGCATTATTGACCTGAAACTGACTCCAATTTCACCAACAATATCCATTGAACCTATTTTAAAATTTATAACTTTTACATTTTGTTTTAAGTCAACTCTAAGTATTACTTCCTTATCACTTAATGAATTTATTATTTTTTCAAAATCGTCCATAAGACCCCTCTTTATCGAGTTTTAAAATGATATTTGGCTAAATTATAGGTATGAATTTGTATCTTTTTGTATTTATATCTTGTTTTTATAACTGTATTTTACGTTTTTTAGTAGTTAGAGAAAATAACTTCGAATGTTGAAAATAGAGTTACAGTTTTATAAATTACATAAGTTAATTGGGGTAATAAAGTTTTCAAATAACAATCAATATAAGTGGCTAACTTCAGAAATATTTCAGAAAGGAAATAATATCTTTCGGTGATATAATGGTTGTAAAAATAGGTATTTTAAAATGTGGTAATATAGGAATGTCTCCAATAATCGATCTTTGTTTAGACGAAAGAGCAGACAGAAACGACATTGACGTTAGGGTTTTAGGTAGCGGAGCTAAAATGAACCCTGACCAAGTTGAAGAAGTTAGTAAGAAAATGGTTGAAGAAAAACCTGACTTTATCGTATATATCGGCCCAAATCCTGCTGCACCAGGCCCTAAAAAAGCTAGAGAAATCTTAGCTGCTTCAGGAATTCCATCAGTTATTATTGGTGATGCACCAGGTATTAAAGATAAAGATGCAATGGCTGAACAAGGACTTGGATACGTTTTAATTAAATGCGACCCTATGATTGGTGCTAGAAGGCAGTTCTTAGATCCTGTTGAAATGGCAATGTTTAACGCTGATGTAATCAGAGTTTTAGCAGGAACCGGTGCTTTAAGAGTTGTTCAAAATGCAATAGACGAAATGGTATTTGCAGTTGAAGAAGGAAAAGAAATATCATTACCAAAAATTGTAATCACCGAACAAAAAGCAGTTGATGCAATGGACTTTGCAAACCCTTACGCAAAGGCAAAAGCAATGGCTGCATTTGTAATGGCTGAAAAAACAGCCGATATCGACGTTAAAGGATGTTTCATGACAAAAGAAATGGAAAAATACATCCCAATAGTTGCGTCAGCTCATGAAACCATAAGATATGCTGCTAAAATGGTTGACGAGGCACGAGAATTAGAAAAAGCAACTGATGCTGTTTCAAGAAAACCTCATGCAGGAGACGGAAAAATTTTAAATAAGTGTAAATTAATGGAAAAGCCAGAATAATTAAATAAATAATTTTTAGAATATTTTAATTTTTTTAAATTTATATTTCTAAAATTTAAAGACTATATGTGGAGCATATTTCTTATGTTATAATATTATTTTTCGCTATAAAATTTTGGAAGACTCCATTTACAAAGTATTGCAACAATTCTTACCATTAAAACTATGATGCTGCAGATAACTGCACTTATTTCAAAGTTTACATTTGATAAAATGCAGAGGTAAAATGAAACTGCACCAATTATTGAACAACTCGCATAAAAATCCTCCGTTAGTGCGGAAGGTGTTTTTTGTAATAATATGTCGCTAATTATTCCTCCTCCAACCCCCGTAAGAGTTGCAAGAATTATTACTCCAAAAAAAGAAACTTCAAAATTAAATGCAATCATTGCACCTGTAGTGGTAAAAGCAGAGAGCCCTATTGCGTCGGGAATCTGAATTATGTATTTATTACTTATATCTTCATTAAAAACTTTAAAAACAACTATTGCAAGCCATACTCCAATTAATGAAACGATTATATCATTTGGATACATTAATGCATATGGAATTGTGTTTACAAGTAAATCTCTAGTAATACCGCCACCTAATGCAGTCATTATTCCAAGAACCGTTATTCCAAGTAAGTCCAGACCTTTTTTAATTCCCTTTAATGAGCCTACGACTGCAAATGCTAAAAGGCCAATAATATTCATTATAAAAAATATGTTTTCAGTTATCATTTTATCAATTAATCATTAATTTTAAAATTCGAAAGTTTTTTCTATTACTTGAAGTTTTTTAGTTATATCGTTATCGTAATTAATAAACTTTAACTCGTTATACATTTATTTAGTTAATTTTGGTGTAAACATGATTTTAGGAATTGACATTGGCTCAACTACCACTAAGTTTGTATTAATGGATAATAACAATATTGTAGATTACGAAATAAAAAATTTAGGGGTAGTTGTTGATGAAAATGAACTTTTAAATATGATTGAAGAATTCAAAAAAGGAAGAAATGTTGAAAAAACTGTTGCAACAGGTTACGGTAGACATAAAATCTCATTTGTAGAAAAAGTGGTTCCAGAGGTAATTGCACTTGGAAAAGGTGCAAACTATTTTTTCAAAGAAGCAGAAGGGTTAATAGATATTGGGGGGCAAGATAGTAAAGTTTTAAAACTAAAAGATGGCCAAGTTGTTGATTTTATACTTTCGGATAAGTGTGCTGCTGGAACCGGCAAATTTTTAGAAAAATGCATTGATATTTTAAATTTAGATAAAGATATAAATGAGTATAGCTCCAAAAACCATTCAAAAATATCATCAATGTGTGCAGTGTTTGCAGAAACTGAAATAATTTCACTGTTATCTAAAAAAACGCCTAAAGAAGAGATTATAATGGGCGTATATGATAGCATTTCAAATAGAATAATTCCAATGGTAAAAAGAATGAAACTTGAAAATATAGTATTTAGTGGAGGAGTTGCAAAAAACAGTGTTTTAATAAAAGTTTTGGAGGCAAAATTGGAAAAGAAACTTTTAATACCAAAAGAACCGCAAATAGTTTGTTGTGTTGGAGCATGTCTTTTAGCTTTAAGTTAAATATTTTTAAAATATATAATATTTTTGAAACTATTTTTTAAAAACCATTAAATTTTTTTGTTAACTTTGATTAATCCCATTTAAATTTATTTAAATTATAGATTAGTTATAACTTAAAAATTAATATAAACAGTTTATTTTTACAATAATTTTTAAATGCTATAGTTATATATATCAGTATTTATAATGATTAATCATGATAATTGAGGTAAAACTATGCAAGAACAAAATACCGCAATAAGAGATACTACTGCAAACCCTGCTCCTTTAGGACTTATGGGCTTTGGAATTACTACGGTACTATTAAACTTACATAATGTTGGTTTATTTGATATAGGGTCTATGATTCTTGCGATGGGCATCTTCTATGGGGGACTTTCTCAAGTTATTGTGGGAATAATGGAATGGAAAAAAGGAAATACGTTTGGAACATTAGCATTTACATCATACGGGCTGTTCTGGCTCAGCCTTGTTGGAATATTGGTAATGCCGAAATTAGGAATTGCAAATCCATCTAGTCCAACTGAAATGGCATTTTATTTAGCAATGTGGGGTATTTTTACATTAGGAATGTTTTTTGGAACATTTAAAGCAAATCGGGCATTACAATTCGTATTTGGGAGTCTTACATTATTATTCTTCCTGCTTGCAGCAGGGGACATTACAGGCAGTTCACAGATAACAACTATTGCTGGAGTAGTGGGCATAATATGTGGTTCTTCTGCAATATATACGGGATTTGCAGAAGTTTTAAATGAAACCTATAAAAAAACAGTTTTGCCATTATTTTCCGTAAAATAAAAAAATACCGTTTAAATTAAATTTTTTTAAATTCCTTAAATTTTTTTATGGTACATACGTTGGTATTTTACTTACCATAATTATCTTACCTGCCTTAATTTTTTAATCTTTTGAATTAATTTTGTTTTTTAAAATTGCAGTTACTTAAAATTGCAGTTAATTAATAATGTTATTTTTTAATTTAAAGAATTTTTTATTTAATAATATATTATAATATATAATATTATTTTTTTAAATATTTTGTTATATATTAGATATACTAATAAAAATATTTATATTATATAAATCATTTTTATAATTAAGGTTTTTTTCGTGGAAATTATCCACACATTAGAAAATCTAATATATAAGTACTATTTAAAATTTCTGGTGGAAAATATGGATGGTTTAAAGTCGATTGATGAATTAAATAATGCATTTTCAAAAAGAAGGGATGAATTATACGGTCAAAAAAATGATGGAAAAAAGGTATTCGGATTGTTTTGTACATTTGTACCTACTGAATTAATTTTAGCAGCTGATGCAATTCCGGTTGGACTTTGTGGTGGGAAAGAAGTGACAATTCCTTCAGCAGAAGAAGATTTACCGAGAAATATTTGCCCTTTAATCAAATCATCATATGGATTTAAAAAAGACAAAGCCTGCCCATACATTGAAGCTTCTGACATTATTATTGGAGAAACTACTTGTGATGGAAAGAAAAAAATGTTTGAACACATGTCTGAAATGGTAAAACTGCATGTTATGCAATTGCCACATTTTAGAGATGAAAGATCTGCTAAATTATGGTTGGAAGAAGTAAGGGATTTAAAAGAACTAATTGAAGAAGAAACAGGGAACAAAATTACTGAAGAAAAGTTAAAAGAAGCCATTGATAAAGTAAATAAGTTAAGAGAATTGTTTTATAAGGTTTATGAACTTAGGAGAAATAAAATAAGCCCTATAAAGGGAACTGACGCTTTAAAATTATTCCAAATGTCTTATCTTTTAGATATAAATACGATTACTGGAATTATTGAAAATTTAATTAATGAACTCGAAGAAAGAGTTGAAAATAATGAAGGTTACTCTGGAAAAAGAATATTAATTGCAGGATGCCCAATGGTTGCTGGAAACACCAAAATTCCAGAAATAGTCGAAAATATCGGTGGAGTAGTCGTTGGAGAAGAATCATGTACCGGAACTAGGCAGTTTGAAAATTATGTTGAAGGATACTCAATTGAAGATTTATCTAGCCGATATTTTAAAATTCCTTGTGCTTGCACCTATAGTAATGAAGATAGAATTAAAAGACTCAAGGAATTAGTAGATGAACAGAAAGCAGATGGCGTAATATACTATACTCTTCAAAACTGTCATACTTTTAATATTGAAGGAGCATTAGTCGAGAAAAAATTAAAAGAAGTGGGTATACCAATAGTAAGAATAGAAACCGATTATTCTGAAAGCGATAAAGAACAGATAAAAACAAGGCTTGAAGCATTTTTAGAAATGATTTAAATACATAAACTCAATTTATTTTTTAGTTTTTAAGGTGGTAATTTGAAATTCTATAATTTAATCATATCACTACTCATAATTTCAACATTATGTTTAAGTGGTTGTATATCTACTGAAAGTTCTGGAGAAACTGTTTCAATTAAAACTGCTGGTGGAACTGCATTAATTCCAATAATGAAAGATATTTCAAAAGAATACATGCATGAAAATAGAAACGTGCAGGTTGAAGTTACAGGTGGAGGTTCTGGTTTTGGAATAAAAGAAACTGGTGAAGGGCGCCTAACAATTGGAATGGCCGGAAGAGATTTAAAATCTGAGGAAAAAGAAAAATATCCAAATATGGTGGTTTATAAAATAGGTTTAGATGGGATTGCAATAATAACCCATAAAGAAAATCCCGTATCTGACTTAACGACAAAAGAACTTCAAAAAATATATTCTGGGGAAATTACAAATTGGAACGAAATTGGGGGAGGTAATAACCCGATAAATATCTATACTAGGGAAGAAGAAAGTGGAACTCATGAAACTTTCTTAAATGAAGGGCTTTTAAAAGGAAATATCTCTCCAAGGTCACTAATGGTTTCATCAAATGGCGAAATGAAGTCAAAAATTTCGTTGGATAAAAATGGTATAGGCTATATTTCAATAGGTTATGTTGACGATTCCGTTAAAACACTTATGTTTAACGGAGTAGAGCCTACTCAGGAAAACGTAAAAGAAGGAATTTATAAAATATATAGGCCATTGAATATTCTTACAAATGGAAAACCTGAAAACAGTGTTCAAAACTTTATTGAATATATTTTAGGGCCAAATGGTCAAAAAATCATTGAAAATAATGGTTTTTTACCTGTAAATTAAATTAAATTAAATTAAATATTAGAAATATCTTTTTTTAATATCTCAAAGAGTTTTTGTATATCTTATTTATAATTTAAAATCCAAACTTATTTTATAGATTTTTTAGAGGTTAAATATGTTAAAAAAATTGTTTAAAGGATTATTCTATATATCTATAGTATTAATTCTATCTGGTTGCATTGACTTAAATAATGATTCTGGAGAAAATATTCAAAAGGAAATTGAAAAGGCTAATGGCGTTTTAGAAAATGTAGAATACATTCAAACATTTTATGCTGCAGAAACTGGCAATTCTTTAAAGTTTACACTCGTATTTGCGGATTCTAATAGAAATATTATTTCCCCAAACGGTAATGCAAAGTTAAAAATATATGATGACAATAATAATAAAATTTATGAAAATGAATTTTTAATAGACTTTAAAAATGTAGGCGAAAGTAGTAGATACGTCCTTGAAGTTTTTAAAGAGGATATTTCAAAAGGTATGACGGATAAAGGATATGCTGAAGTTATATTTACTTCAAAAGAAGGAAAAACAATAAGTAAAGACACTAGGCCCGTAAATATTCCTTATTATTCTGAAGAAGAACTTTTAAGTATTTCCGAAGAAGAATATATTAAAAATTCTGTATTAGGAATCGATCATGATACATTAGATGATGTAAAAATAACTGTTTTACGAAGTGGATATTATACAACATACGGTAAAACCAAAAAAACGGTATTTAGGGTTGACCTTGAAGTTGAAAATAAATACGGCCAAGCAAAAGACTTTACTCCTTCAGATATTTACATTACCGATGAAAGTGGTGCAATTTACAAATTCACATCAGGCGGTACCCTAAGTGGGATTTCAAAAATTCCGGCCCTTGATAAAGTTCAAGGTTACTGGCTTTTTGAAAATGTGGTGGAAGATTCAAAATCTAAACGAATACTTTTTAAAAATGGTAGAATTAGTTCAGGTTGGGTTATATTTGACCTTAAATTAGAATAAATATTTAAACTACTTTTTTAGTTTTTATTTTAAAAAAAGTTTTCGTGAAAAATTATGAATGTTGCTTCACTTTATTCCGGTGGAAAAGATTCCGCTTATGCACTATTCTGGGCTTTAAACCAAAGCTGGAATGTTGAATATTTAGTAAATGTTTTGTCAAAAAATAAAGAAAGTTATATGTTTCACGTTCCAAACGTGGAATTAACGGATTTGGTATCTGAAAGTACCGGAATAGAACTTGTAAAAGTCGTAACAAAGGGTGAAAAAGAAAAAGAGATTCTTGATTTACAGAAAAAGCTTGAAAATCTTGATATAGATTGTGTTGTAAGTGGAGCCCTTGCAAGTGAATACCAAAGAACTAGAATCGATCACATCTGTGAGGAAATTGGGATAAAATCTTTTGCGCCCCTTTGGCATAAAGAGCAGGAAACCATTCTTAGAGATACTTCAAAATTCTTTGATTTTAGAATTGTTAGTGTTTCTGCATACGGCCTTGATAAAAAATGGCTTGGAAAAAGAATTAATGAAACCAATATTGAAGAATTATTAAAAATAATGGAAAAATACAGGATAAATAAGGCCTTTGAAGGAGGGGAAGCAGAGACTTTTGTTTTTGATGCACCATTTTTTAAAGAAAAAATAGAAATTTTAGATTATGAATTAACTTTTGATGGAATTTCAGGGCATTATCTTATAAAAGATGCAGAATTACGTCCAAAATAAAAAATTATTCTTAGTTTTTTAATTAAAACTTAAAACGATTTAATAAAGCTCTTTTATAAATGTTCCGCCATATTCTCCTGCAATTAATATTCTTTTACCGAGTATTGTAGTTACATTGTATGGGGTATCAATATATATACTAGTATTTGAAAGAGGTTCAATATATTGAGTAGTTATGGCTACATCATTTAAAATTATACCATCAAAAACTATAGTCCACTTAGACGTATCTTGAACCAAATCGCCATAATTAAAGACTGTAATATTTAAAAATCCAGTAGAATTAATACTTTGTTTTTGTACAGTCAAGTTTTCCCTTGATTTTTTTAAAAGATATTCTGCATGATCATCATTTGCATTAATAAATAAGTCAAGGTTTGATTCAACCGATACATAAAGCACAGTTAATGAAAGTAAAAGGACTATTGAAAGAAAGGATACGCCATAAACTCCGGAAAAACCTGCCATATTTTCACAGCTTTTTTGTTATGTTAAAACTTGTACTTTTTTTATTTAAATAACGTTTGTGTATATATATTAATTTAAATTAATAAATATATAGTTCTAAAAAAGTAATGGTGAGTCCGGGGAGATTCGAACTCCCGATCACCGCCGTGTCAGGGCGGTATCATAGCCAACTAGACCACGAACTCATTTTCACTATATAAAGATAAGAAAATTAATATATAAAGGTATCGATAATCCAAGAATTTACATAAATTATTATTTAAGGTATTTTTAATTCAGTCATTATTTGAATACTTTTTCTTGTTGTCATCTGAATTTTTATTTGAAACATTGGTAATGTAAGCATTTAGTCCCCCAGCAAGTGCAATAACTTTTTTGTTATCATGAAATACCTTGTCGCTAAATATTTTTTCATCTTCCTTTGCTTCTATTGCATACTTCATCATAGAGCGTTTTAAAGTACATAAATTATCTTCAACGTAGTGTGTTGAAAAATTACCTTTTGAAAAATTTTCTTCTTCTAAAACTGCCCTATGAAATGGTATATTTGTAATAATTCCAAGAACGATATACTCTGAAAGAGCTCTTCTCATTCTTTCAATTGCTTCTTTTCTTGTTAATCCATACGTGATTATTTTTGCAACCATCGAGTCATAGTAAGGAGGAATTTCTGCACCGCCAAAAACACCGCTGTCAAGCCTTACACCTGGGCCCCCTGGAGATCTATAATATTTTATTTTCCCGGGAGAGGGAACAAAATCATTTATTGCATCTTCTGCATTAATTCTACATTCAATTGCATGGCCCCTGAATGTGATTTCATCTTGAGTATAAGTCAATTTATGCCCAGCTGCAATTTTTATCTGTTCTTTTACGATATCTACTCCAGTAACTACTTCAGTTATCGGGTGTTCAACTTGAACTCTTGTATTCATCTCAAGGAAGTAGAATTCACCATTGCTGTATAAAAATTCAACTGTTCCAACGCTGTGGTAATCAATTGCTTTCGCAGCTTTTATGGCAGCTTCCCCCATTTTAGCCCTTAATTCTTCAGTCATTATCGGAGAAGGTGCTTCTTCAATTAATTTTTGATGTCTCCTTTGAATTGAGCATTCCCTGTCCCCAAGATGAATAATATTCCCAAATTTGTCAGCAACAACCTGTATTTCTATATGTCTTGGTTTCTCAAGGTATTTTTCAATAAATACTGTTGAATCACCAAAAGCACTCTGTGCAATTGATTTTGTGGAATTTATTGTATCAACGAGCTCTTCTTTATTATAAACCACATTCATCCCGATGCCGCCACCACCTGCGGATGCCTTTATAATAACAGGATATCCGATTTCTTCTGCAACCAAAATTGCATCTTCTTCATTTTCAATCGGCTCTTCCCTTCCAGGAAGTACTGGAACACCGGCATCTTTCATTGCCTTTTTGGCATTGATTTTACTCCCCATAACGTCTATTGCATTTGTTGGTGGTCCGATAAACTCTATTCCTTTTTTAGCACATGCTTCTGCAAATTTAACGTTTTCTGATAAAAATCCGTACCCGGGGTGAATTGCATCTACCCCTGCTTTTTCAGCAACTTTCAAAATTCTTTCTATATTTAAATAACTCTTTAATGCAGGCGCTTCACCAATCGGGTAACATTCATCTGCGAGGCTTCGGTATAAAGAATGCTCATCAGCATCCGAGTAAACTGCAACGGTTTTTATGCCAAGTTCAGTACATGCACGTATTACCCGAACTGCAATTTCCCCTCTATTTGCTATCAGTACTTTTTTAAACATGATATTCCTCGTTCTGAAATTACTTTTAGTTTATCATTATAAAAAATAAAAAAAGCGATTTGAAGTTATTTAATAATCATTAAAATATCGCCCACATTTACGGATTCCCCTTCATTAATAATTATTTTTTCAACTTTTCCATCATTTTGGGCATTTACAGGGTTTTCCATCTTCATTGCTTCTAAAACTACAATTGAATCCCCTGCTTTAACTTCAGATCCGACTTTTACATTTAATTTGGTCACGAGTCCCCTAAACGGAGATATGACTGCACCTTCTGTTTCGGCAGTTATGGTTTCTTTTTTCTCAATTTTTGCTCTTGAACCATATACTGGCTCCACCTTAACGTTAAAAGCTTCCCCATCTACTTCAATTATATACTCGTTTGGAATTTCCATGAACTTTGAAATGTCTTTTTCTTGAGGAATTGCTTCTGCTTTTGCTTCCCCCCTTAAAAATTTAACTGCAATTTGAGGGTATATTGCATAGGTTAGAATATCTTCTTCTTTTGAAACTATTCTCTTATCCATAGCTTCTTTTTTCCTTAACTCGTATTCCGGTTCAAGTAAATCTGCAGGCCTACAAGTTATCTGCTTTTCGCCATCTTGAAGAGCCCTTTTTAAGAGGTCTTTGCTAATTGGTGCAGGTGATTTTCCGTAGTATCCTTTTAAATAATTTGAAACTTCGTTGGTGATGATTTTGTACCTTTCTTCGGTTAAAACATTCATTACTGCCTGAGTTCCAACTATCTGTGATGTCGGAGTAACTAGGGGAGGATAACCTAAATCTTTCCTAACCCTTGGAATTTCATTTAAAACTTCTTCAAACTTGTCAAGTGCACCCTGTTCTTTTAATTGAGATACTAAATTTGAGAGCATGCCTCCCGGAACTTGGTATCTTAAAATCCTTGCATCAACTCGTTCTGAAATTGAACTTATCAAGTATTTATATTTAGAGCGAATTTCATCAAAATAGTCCCTAATTTCCGTTAGTAGTACTAAATCAAGACCCGTATCATATTTAGTACCTTTTAAAGCTTCTACAATACTTTCAACAGGCGGTTGTGAAGTGCCCATTGATAAAGGGGACATTGCACAATTTAAAATATCAATTCCTGCTTCTACAGAGGTCATATATGTTAATGGAGCAATTCCTGCAGTGCAGTGGCTATGTAGGTCGATAGGTACTGAAATTTCCTCTTTTAACCTACCTATAAGTTCTTTTGCATCGTAAGGTTTTAAAAGCCCCGCCATGTCCTTAATTGAAATTGAATCACAGCCTAATTCTTCAAATTTCTTTGCAAGCTCGATAAATTGTTCAGTTGTGTGAACAGGGCTTGTTGTGTAGGATATTGCACCTTGTGCCTCTGCACCGTATTTTTTAGTCATCTTTATTGAAAATTCAACATTTCTGATGTCATTTAATGCATCAAATATTCGAATAATATCAATACCATTTTCAATTGATTTTTTAATGAATTTTTCAGCAATATCATCAGGATAGTGCCTATAGCCAACTAAATTCTGTCCCCGAAGTAACATCTGTAATGGCGTGTTCGGTATCTTTTTTTTCAAGTCCCGTAACCTTTCCCATGGGTCTTCGTTTAAATATCGAATACATGAGTCAAATGTTGCACCGCCCCAAACTTCCATAGAATAAAACCCAACTTGGTCCATTTTCTCTGCAATTGGCAACATGTCCTCAGTTCTAAGCCTTGTAGCCATTAAAGACTGGTGCGCATCTCTAAAGGTGGTATCTGTTATCTTCACCATTGATATCCCTCGCTTAATGATATAATAGTAATAAAAAAGACTGGATTGATATCTCTAAATTGCTTTTCTATAAATTCTCATTTTTATATATTAAATTAAATATTTATACGTTTTTAAGGATAAAGTCGAAAATAGATGCGATAATTGTCGAAAGATATATAAAAAAATAAAATATATTATTATAATCAAATATATCGATTAATATTTCTAAAATTAAAAAGTGCTCCGGCCGGGATTTGAACCCGAGTCGCTGGCTCGAAAGGCCAGCATGATTGGCCGGACTACACCACCGGAGCATTTACCTTGAAATTTATTAAAACGGACCCGGAGGGATTTGAACCCCCGATCCCCGGCTTAGAAGGCCGGTGCCGTATCCAGACTAGGCCACGGGCCCCCGTCTCTACATTGTGTTTCAAGAGCATAGTATAGGAAGGGTATTCTAGTATATAAATATTTCGGTTATTAAAAATATTAATATATTCAAATAAGTTTAAACGAATTTTTTAAAATACTATTTAAAGCTACAATGATAAAATATAATCGAAAACAAGGTAAAGTATGACGACTAAAGACATAAAATATGAGGCATGATTTAAAATATATTGGAAATAAAGATTAATTAAAACTAATAAATATTAATTAAAATTAAAAGTGAAAATTAGAAGCTAAGTGAAAAAATGCCAGTTATATCTATTAATGAAAACGGATTTTTAGAAAAACTTAAAAAAACAAAGGGGTTATTTTCCTGCGTTATTTCTTCAATTGAAACTACAAAATACGTTCCAATTTCAGGAGTTAATAAATCAGTAATCGATTATACGCCTGCTGCTGACATGGAGCTTGTAACTCTTGGAAAAAGTCTATCTTTAAATCATCCCCCAATAGATGCGACAGGTTGCCCAAGCCCTGCAACAATTACAAGAGCAGCTGTCGATTTGCTTGATTTACCTGTTTTAACGGTTGATGCAGGAAGCTATGTAAAACCAAAAATTCCATACGTATCGATTGATGAAAAACCTACTGGAGACATTAGGTACGGTCTTGCAATGGATAATTCAAAAGAATTATTTAGAAGTGGAAAGATTCTTTCAAAAAACACAATTTATGAAAGTTTAATAGTTGGAGAAAGCGTTCCAGGAGGCACTACAACTGCATTAGGGGTTCTTTTAGGTTTAGGTTATGATGCAAAGGACAAAATAAGCTCTGGTTCAGTTGAAAATCCTAAAGAGTTAAAATTAAGTGTCGTTGAAAGTGGAATTAAAAATTCAAAATCAAACGATGTTTTTGATATTTTAAATGCAGTAGGGGATAAAATGATGCCTGTTGTTGCAGGTATGGCTATTTCCGCAGTTTTAAAAAACAAGCCGGTTTTACTTGCCGGTGGAACACAGATGGCTTCGGTTCTTGCAGTTATAAACGAAATAAACCCAAAAATTCTTAAAAGTGGGTTAATAGGAATAAGTACTACCGAATTTGTATTAAACGATAAAAATGCAGATTTAAAAAATATTATAGAGCAAATTGGCGACGTCCCATTATTTGCATCTAAATTTGGCTACGAGAATTCAAAAATTGATGGTTTAAAAGCATATTGTAAAGGTTCAGTAAAAGAAGGCGTTGGTGCAGGAGGGATTTCAACATATTCCTACTTAAATGGCTTAAACCCAAAAGACATAAGATATTATGTAGAAGAAAATTATGAAATCTGGTACTCTAACTTCATTAAATAGTTCAAATTTGGTGGTTTTTATGAAATCAAAAGTAATTGTCTTGTCAGAAGATGCAAAAACTTCACCTTCACGATTGTTTAGGTATTTAAACTCTTTAGAATACGATATGAATGTAAAAGAAACTTGTTTTGGTGCATTTATTGAAGCAGACGATGAGGTCGTTGATAAAGTTGTTGAACTTGTAAGGAACCTTGAAAAAAATAAAATATTCTGTAAAGATAGGGGATTTCCAATTTGGGATAAAAGAAGGTGTAGGGCATTTAGGAAAGGTGGCCCAAGAGAAGGTTTTCACCAGCTAGAAGCGGAACAAAAAGTTTTAACAAGAATTTCAAGAGCTCTTTCTGCAATTGAAGTTGAAAAAATAGATGAGTTAGAACTAGAACGGCAATATGAAAAAATAAAGCCTAAAAAAATTGATGTATCTAAATTTAAAAAAATTATAAGCGAAATTTAATAACTGTATTGTGAAATTATGGTTCAAAAATACCAAAAAGGTTCCACTTTTGAACGGGAATTAAAGAAAAAACTTGAAAAAAAAGGTTTTGCAGTCATACGAAGTGCTGGAAGCCATGGTGTTGATTTAATTGCTGGAAAAAAAGGTAAAACCATCATATTAGAATGTAAATCAACGTCAAAAGATAAATATTACATTCCAAATGAAAATGTCGAAAAATTAATTGAATTTTCAGAATTATTTGGTGGAATCCCATATATTGCATTAAAAATCAAGAGCAAATGCTTGTTTATAAATCCGCATCTTTTAACATCTGCCGGAAAAAATTATGCACTTGATTATGAAAGATTAAGCCCCATATCGCTTGATATAAACGATATAGCTGAAGAAAGATTTCAAAAGAGATTAATTGAATAATTAAAAAGTATTAACTTCATTAATTTATTCCATATTATTTATTAAAATTTTTGTTAGGGAGATTCCTAAATAAGCAGCTCTTTTTGGTTTTATTATTATTGAAGAGTGTTCTTCTTCTTTGTGTATCCCAACAAGAATCGATGCCGTTCTTTTGTCATCTGCCGGAAGTATTGCAATCGAAACCCTGCTTTCATTTGCAAAGCACGTTCCTACATCCTGTATTTTTTGAAGTTTTATACCTTCTTTTTTAAATTTCCGGTTTATCTCTTCAGCAGTTACTACGCCGTGGTTTAAAAGAGTTACAAATAATGCAGATGTCTCGACATCCATTGAAACAGAATCTATCTCTTTTTCCCCTTCATCTATTAGTTTAAATATTACTTCGTTATTTTCATATTTTAAAACTAATGTCTTTCCCTGTGCTCCTGATACACTCATTCCCCTCACCTTTCCTCGATACTGTAGGTATATAATATGATATTATCGCATGCAACATTTAAAAAACTTTCCATATTATTTTAGGTCAGTTTTTTTAAATACGCATATTAAAGAATTAGCTTCTTTTCCTGAAATAAATGCTCTTCCAACTATTCTTTTGAATATTGTTTTACATATTTCTTTTCTATATTCCGGAACTGCGTTAGAAATATCTACAAATTCGTTAAAAAATCTTAAAAGCATTTCTTTTTCAATTTTTGATGCATTTTTCATGCGTAAGTTATACGGAATATCACTTGAAACAGATTCATAATATATCTCATAAAGAATTACTGAAACTGCATGAGAAAGGTTCATTATAGGGTATTTTTCAGACGTTGGAACAGAAACCAAAATATCACATAACTCTACGTCTTCATTTTTTAAACCATCATCTTCCCGTCCAAAAACAATTCCTAGTGTTCCTTCATTCTCTTTTTGATTTTTTGCTAATTCTCTTGGCGTAATTGGAATTCTTTTTATATTCCGATCACCTGAGACTGCACCGGTAGTTGCAACCGTAACATCTATATCTGAAACTGCATTTGAAAGACTTTTATAAAATTTTGCATTTTTTAAAATATCTTTAGCGTGAACTGCACGAATATATGCATCATTATCAAGTATATCAGAATTTCCAACAATTCTAAGTTCTGAAACATTGAAATTCATCATATTTCGTGCAATTGCGCCCAAATTTCCGCCATATTTTGGATTTACTAAAATTACAACAGTTTTCAATTTATCACGGTTTAAATTCCTTAAAAAATAAGATAATATTTATTTTTATTAAGTTAAAGGATTGGATTATTTTTCTTATTATATAAATATTCAGCCCATTTTCTAACTTCAAGCGTTATAAAAAACAGTACTGAAGTTATTAAAACGTAACTAAAATCCAAAATATCTAGCGGAACTGTTTTAAATAAGTCTGAAAATACATATATTGCAAGTAACTGTAAAACTATTCCAATTAAAACTCCAACCCATATATATGGATTTATTGTTATGCTTCTCTTGATATTTTTAAAGAATGGTTCGTGTTCTTTTTGTGCCTGTATTCCATTAAACCATATTGAAACCACCATTGAAGTAAATAAAATCGTTACAATTTCCATGTAAGGGTAGTTTATATTTAGTAAATGGAAATAGAGTGCAAGATTTATAAGTCCAAGAGATACTGCCGCATAAAATATCCTATAAATTTGAACCTTATCAAAAACCCTATTTTCGGGCCTTAATGGGTTTCTTTTCATTAAATTTGATTCTTCCTTGATAAATGGGAATGTTTTATCCTGTACTCCATCAGTAACCATGTTTATCCAAAGTATTTGAACGGGAAACAATGGTAGACTTAATCCCATGATTATAGAAAGAGAGATTAATACAATTTGACCCATATTTGCAGAAATAAGATAATATATAACTTTTCTAATATTTTCAGTAATTAATCGTCCTTGTTTTATTGCCTTTACAATCAAAGATAAGTTATTATCTACTAAAACCATTTTTGAAACGGATTTTGCAGCTTCGGTTCCTTCACCCATTGAAATACCCAAATCTGCAACTTTTAAGGCAGGTACGTCGTTTACCCCATCTCCAGTTACCGCAACAATTTCCCCACTATTTTGCAGGGCTTTTACTATTCGGTATTTATGTTCGGGTAATGCCCTAGAAACTACGCTTACGCCCTTTAAAGCATCTTTTAATTCTTCATCATCTAGCTTTTCAATGTCAACACCACTTAATAAGCCATCTCCTTCAGAATATATGCCAACTTCAGTAGCTATTTTTTTTGCTGTAAGGCTGTTATCACCCGTTATCATTATAACCCGTATTCCTGCAGATTTTGCAGTTGAAACTGCCCCCTTAACACCTTCTTTTGGAGGGTCAGAAAATCCTATTAAAGATTTAATTTCAATTTTCCAAGTGCTTGGATTTTTTATGTCCCCTTCGCCAACACCAAATGCAAGTACCCTAAGGCCATTACCTGACATTTTATCGTGGGCTTGGTCAAATTCTTTAAAACTTTTGTTTGTCGATTTTTCTTTTAAAAACTCGTAAGAACCTTTTATAAATAATTTTTGACCATTAATAACATTATTTAGTGAACCCATCATTCTACTCTTTGTATCGAACGGAAATATTTCTAAAGTAGGGTTATTTTTTCTTATTTTGTGATATTTTTCAATCCCTAGCCATGAAACAAGTGCTAAATCCATGTGGTCACCATGAATCCCGTCAGATTCGTTTGCAAGTGCAGATATTACTTCTATATCATCAAATTCTTCAGGAAACACTTCAGAAACAGCAATTTTCCCAGTAGTAATTGTGCCGGTTTTATCAGATGCTATAACAGTCGCACTACCCAATGTTTCTACGGAAGGAAGGTGCCTTACAAGTACATAGTTCTTATTAAGTTCAAGAGCACCGACTGCTAAAACTAATGTTATAACAATTGGAAGCCCCTCAGGAATTGCTGAAACCATTAAAGCTACAAGTATATACAGCATTGTTGGTATATCAATTCCACCATATAGTCCAAATGAACCAACAGTAAAAAGGATTATAAAAAGCAGTACTATATATTTTTTTGAAAATTGGCCTATTGCCTTTGTAAGCGGACTTTCAGGGGATTTTTCCTTTACTTTTTCTGCGATAGACGCCAAATAAGTATTTTTACCCGTTTTTACAACTATTCCTTTTCCTGAACCCCTAACAACTACGGTTCCAGATAATGCCATATTTTTTAAATCATAAGGTAATGTTTTTTCAGGCAAAATTACTTTTCCATCTTTTTCTACCGGTATCGATTCACCAGTAATTGTAGATTCATCAATTAACATGCCTTTTGTATCATAAAGTCTTAAATCTGCTGAAATGACGTTTCCTTCGGATAGCATTAAAACATCCCCTGGAACTATTTTTGAAGAAGGGATTTCAATAACTTCACCATTTCGAAAAACAAATGCTCTTTGTTCGGTAAGCTTTTTAAGTGCTTTTAATGAACTTTCAGCTTTTGACTCCTGCCAAAATCCAAGTAAACTGTTTATAATTACAATCCCGATTATTATTAAAAAATCGTTTGTATCACCTATAAAAAACGCCAGAATCGCTGCAAATATTAAAACATAGATAACAGGAGACATAAATTGTTTTAAAAATATAGAAAGTTTACTTCTCTCGTAATTTTCTATAATATTTTCTCCAAATCGATTCAGCCTTTCATCTGCATCTTTTTTTGAAATGCCGTTTGGCGAGGAATCAAGGTCTGAAAAAACCTTATCAACTTCTAAAGAATGAAAAAAGTCGGAACTTTTCACGTTATCCCTCAAATAGCTATATTATTATATGGGTTGTAAAAAGTACATATAATTTTTGAAGTTATAATATAAAATATAGGAAGATTGAAAAAATTCCGCCGACAAGCGTTGCAATGAAATTCACGTGTTCATTATTTAAAAGTTTTTTACGCTCAAAAAATGCTCCAAGATAACTATCAGAGATATTTCCGGCCATTCCTGCAATTGTTGCAATTATTAATACGTTTAAATCATTAAAAAGTCCATAGGAGATTACACCAATTAATAAAGCACCCATAAGTCCTGCAAAAGTTCCAAAAAAAGTTATTGCACCATCAGTACCTTTTTCAGCTTTTTTAAAGTTGGATATCAGCCTTGGAGTCTCTCTTGAAAGCATCCCCAGTTCTGAAGAAAAAGTATCCGAATTTGCAGCTGCAATTGAACCAATATATCCGATTAAAGCAATTTCTTGAGTTAAAATTCCAAAATAATATCCTAAAACAAATAATACGGCCATTAATCCATTTGCAAGTACGTTTTTTAATGAACGTTTTGACTCTGCCATTTTAATTGCATTTTTTAAAGAATATCCTGCTTTACTTGCCAAACTTCCAAGTACTAAAAACGAAATAAGAAGTATAAGCCACCTTAAATCCGCTATAAAAAGTATTATAAACGCCATTATTGAAGAACCTATTATTCCAACGCTATCTAGGTACTTTTTAGCATATATAAATACTGCAAGTAAAAGCGTTATAACTAACGAATAACTTATTTTCAATAACACGTCCATAAATTCACCTTATATTCCATAAATGAAATAACTTATTAAACTTTACGGTACTTTAACGATAAAGGAAAATTATGCCCCCAATTTCTCAATTTTAAACTATAAAAATTACTAAAGGTTACTAAAAAATATCCGTATATAAAAAACCATATTTAATATATCATATATATCATAGGTGTATTTAAGGCTGAATACTTTTTGAATCATATTTTTATACTTTTTAAATCATATTGCTATTTTGAAAAATTTATGGTGAGTACCCATGTGTATTTTTTGTAGTATTGTTAAAGGAGATATTCCTGCAAGAATAATCTATGAAGACGAGAAATTTTTAGCATTTATGGATGCATTTCCAAGGGCTGTTGGACATACACTAATAATCCCTAAAGAACATTTTGAAACTTTTGACGAACTTCCAAAAGAACTAGCGTGTGAAATGATGGAAGTAATTTATAAGGTTGTAAAACAGTTAAAAAACTTAAAAATGGATGGCTTTAATATTTTAAATAATAATAAAAAAGTTTCCGGTCAAGAGGTTCCCCACGTTCATTTTCACATTATTCCAAGATATGAAAACGAGGGATATCCAGTTTACGTTTTAAAAGACCCTATAAACGTGGATTTAGATTCTATTTATGATAGAATAATGGAATAATTTAAAAATTATTAAATTTTAAATCTTAGATTTTAAATTCTTTCATTTTTACTTAATGCAATAATGCCATTCATGAGCGAAACTGCAATAGGGGTTCCCCCCTTTGGGCCAATTGTTGAAATTGACGGTATATTTAATGTTCTAAGTAATTCCTTTGATTCGGATGCCTTTACAAAACCAACTGGTACGCCCAAAACTAGTTTGGGCCGTATTTTTTCTTCATTGTATAGTCGTATGACTTCAAGTAGTGCAGTAGGTGCATTCCCAATTACAATAATTCCTCCATCAATTTCGTCTTTTAGCGACCGAATAGATGCAACTGCCCTTGTAATTCCGTATTTTTTTGCATATTCAAATGTTTCTTTATCTGAAATAGTGCATACTATGTTATTATATCTTATTCCGGCTTTTACCATTGAAATATCCGTAATTATTGGTTTTTTGTTATTTAACGCATCTAAACAATTTTTTATGGGCCCATTGTTAAATAAAATTAATTTTGCGTATTCTGGGTCAGCCGTAGCATGAACTACTCTTTCAATTAACCCCATCTCTTCATCAGAATATAAATCTATTTTTTCATTTAGTACTTCAAATATTTTACGTTTTACAATTTCTCGTGATTTATCTGCAATATCCATTCCGTCCTTTGTAGTAGCTCCCATAAACACGCTATCACTTGAAAAAATCTTAAATTTTTATTCTATAACTAAAATTACTTTTTTATCTTTTTCTTCATTGATGTGTACGATTTCTAAAACATCTCTTGCAATGTTTCCAATATCAAATTCCATGAGCCCCATTGATTTGTTATCGGTATCCACCCTAAAAAAACCGTCTTCTTTTGAGTCAACAGTTCCTTCAACGTGACATCTACCAAAATAAACTTCTATATGGTCACCTTCTTGAACGTTTGTTTTCATGTAGTCCTCCATTTTTTCTTCTGTCATTTTAATTACTATTTCTTCCATAAATATCACCAATATAACCTAAAAAGCATTTTATCATTATTTATATTTAAACACCCATTATCATCCTAAAAAGATTTCTAAGACCCGGTGCAAGTCCTAATGCCATTACTGTTATTTTTAAAATATTTCTTAGATTATCATCCTTAACTTCTTTGTTAAATACATCAAGTACAAAATAGGCAACCATTAATTTCACAGGTATTATTGAATAAGGCCCAAAATAATCCATTAGTAGTCTTGGAATTGGATGTTGTTCCCAGTAACCATATATTCCAATGCCAACAGAAGTTGCAGCAGCATCGACAAGTTGTGAAAATATTGCATATTTGTCAATTCTATCTAACTTTACTTTTTTTATTTTTTCTATAATAAATAGTGCTAAAAGGTAGCTTGTACTAAGAATTCCAAAGACATAAGCGACCGATTCAATTTGCGTTATTCTAGTAGAAAACTCGAAAAACATGTACAAAATTGGAACGATTGCCATTATTATTGAAAGTAAATAATATTTCTTTTTTAATATGGTTCCTGAAATAATTATTGAAAGCATGTAATAAATGCCGACAAATACAACTATTCCCGGTGTTACTGTATAATATAATCTTGGAAAAAATCCTGCATCAACTAGTGACCTCATAAGTGTTATAAGTATTATATAAAATACAGTTACTTCCGCAAATTGCCTATCGACAGTTATTTTTAATTTTAAACATACTTTATAAAATAAATAAACCATAAAAAAAAGAAATACCCCATATGTAGCAGTTTGAATTAAATTATAGCCTTGTTTTGCCTCTATCGGGTAAATATAATAGCGATATATAAAATCTTTTATCATTAGCATAATATCCATATATTCACCGTAAAAATAAATAATAGTAAAACGAGTTTATTTACTATAAGAAACTTTTTCTATTTAATTTTAATTATAAAATTTAAAATAAATATAAAATTTAAAATATAAAAAGGTTTAAAATTTACTTATTCTTTCAATCATCATTCCTTCAACATTTACCGGGTAAACCCTTCTTGCAAGATTAACTGCTGAATTTAATCTCTCTTCAGAGCCTGAATATATCGTGTATAATATGTCACCACGTTTTACCTTATTTCCAATTTTTGCATTTAAAAGAAGACCTGCTTTTTTATCCCTTGGAGCCCCAGCTTCTTTTACAACGTTTGTTATTGAAGTATTATTTATCCCTACAATGTAGCCGTCAATTGGGGAACGAACTTCTTCAACATATTTTCCAAGTTCAATTTCCTCCGGTTTTTTCGGAGTCCCACCTTGTTCGACTATAATCTGGTTGAATTTTTCAAGTGCGCGTCCTGATTCAAGTATTTCCCATGCTAACTTTTGTCCATCCCCAATTTGTGCTGAACCACCAAGTTCAAGCAGTATTCCTGCTAAGGATATGGCTTTTTCAATTAAACTTTTTGGTGCACTTTTTGGATCAGTTAATGCTTCCAAGGCTTCTTTTGCCTCTAATGCCGGCCCGATTGCACGTCCTAATGGTTGTCCCCCATAAGTTAAAACACATTCAACTCGGATATTTAATAATTCTCCTAATTCAATGAATTTTCTTGCTAATTTAGCACCTTCTGCTTCATTTTTAATTTTAACGCCTTTTCCAACGGGAATATCTATTACTGCGTATTTAATACCCGTTGCAACTTTTTTAGCCATTACACTTGCAAGAAGTTGTGGTTGAGGATCTATTGAAACAGGTCTTTCAACATTGATTATAATGTCATCTGCAGGTGCTAAGTTAACTCCTCCACCCCATACCAAACAGCCGTTTGTTGCTTTTACAACTCTTTTTAATTCTTCCTCATCTAGCTCTACATTTGTTAAAACTTCCATAACGTCAGCAGTACCTGCTGGTGACGTAATTGCTCTTGAAGATGTTTTTGGAATTGTAATTCCTGCGGCTGCAAGAATTGGAATTGAAAGAAGTGCATACTTATTTCCAGGAACTCCGCCGATACTGTGAATATCTACAACAAGACTTTTTTCCCATGAAATCATGTCCCCAGTTTCAGCCATTCTTTTTGTCATTTCGACAATTTCTTCCATATTCATTCCGTTTACATATGTTGACGTAACAAATGCTGCAAGTTCGATATTTGAAAGCTTTTTTGAGACTATTTCATCAATTATTGTCCTTATTTCATTTGGAGAAAGCACTTGGCCATCCATTTTTTTCTTTATAAATTGAATTGATTCGGGTTTTTCAGCATGCCTTAAATTTACTTCTTCACCCTCTTTTAAAGAAATACCTTTCATTTTACGCACAGGTATTCCAACTTCACCTTTTTGAACCATAGTTTTAGTTGAATAAAGTATTCCTAAAACAGAACCGCTGTGTGATTCTATCAAAACCCGGTCTTGAGGGTAGTAGGAGGTTCCCTTCAAATCCTCTTCATTTACGATAACCGCATTTGCACCTAAATCGAGATCTATAAACTTTGCATTCAAAAACAGCATAAATTCCCTCCTAGCTTGATTTAAAATTCTATACAACGTTAGGTATTATTATATTTAGAGTACAATAAAAACCTTTTTAAACGATTCTAAAAATAAGGTTATTTAAATATAATAAATTAAATATGTTAAAAAGACATAAAAAGATGTTTTTAGTGTATTTTACTTCCGAGAGAAATTTCCCTGTCAATATTTAAAAGGCTTACAATGCCATCACTTTCAGCTGCTAAAAGCATTCCTTCAGATTCTACGCCGCACAATTTTGCAGGTTTAAGGTTACATATAACTATTACGTTCTTTCCAATTAATTCTTCAACTTCATAATCACCTTTTAAGCCTGAAATTATTTGTCTTTGTTCATTGCCTAAATCTACGATTATTTTATAAAGTTTTTTAGATTTTTTAACATCTTCAACTTCTAAAACCTTTCCAACTCTTAAATCTACTTTTGTAAAGTATTCGATATCTATTAATTCCATTTTTGCACCTGTTTTTTTAGCGGTTTTTTCATTTTTGCTAACTTTCTCTTCAAATTTTATTTCAGAGTTTAGTTTTTCCTTCATTTTTAAAATATCCATTTCTTCCAATTTTGTAAATATGACTTTTGGTTTTTTAAGGTCATTTCCTCTAATTTCAAGGTCAAGTTCTTCATTCATTAAATCAAGAAGTTCTCCCGTTTTTACAGGCATGAATGGACTTAAAAGGTACACTATGTATTTTAAAGTGGTACAACAGGTATACATTACTTCTTTTAGCCGTTCTTCATCAGTTATTGCCCAGGGTTGCATTGCTTGAAAGTATGCATTTCCTTCCTTTGAAAGAAGAATGATTTCCATTATTGCATCTTTGAAATTATACTCTCGAATTAATTTATCGAATGTTTCAGTGGTTTTTTCACATTTTCTAATTAACAATAAATCTTCTTCTTTTAATGTATCCTTTTGAACATTAGGAATTTTTCCAAACTTTCTTTCGGTAAATACGAGTGTCCTATGGCTAAAATTCCCGATAATATCAATTAATTCAGTATTAATTCGTTTCTGAAAATCATCCCATGAAAAATCAGTATCCCTATTCAATGGTGCATTTACCATTAAAAAATACCGTAAATAATCCGGACTGAATTTTTCAACAAAATCTTTAACCCAAACTACCCAATTCTTACTCGTACTCATTTTTTTATTTTCTAAAGTTAAATAGCCGCCGCTAACAACGGAATCTGGCATTTTATAGTTTTTAACACCTTTTAAAATACCTGGCCAGAATACGGCATGATGTACAGTTATATCTTTTCCTATAAAATGAGTTATTTTAGATTGAACATCCTTACTAATCCAGTAATCCTTCCAAATCTCACCAAGTTCTTTTGTAAATGAAACGTAACCAATAGGGGCTTCAATCCAAACATACATCACTTGACCATTGCTTTTAGGAATTGGAACTCCCCAAGTTAAATTTCTTGAAACATCCCAGTCGTGTAGCTCTTCAATCCATCTTAAAGCCATGTTTTTTACATGTTCGGGCATTTCTTTTGCATTTGTAATGTATTCGGTTAATTCTTCCTTCATTGCGCTTAATTTAAAAAAATAGTGTATTGATTTTTTTATTTCGGGTTTTGAATTACAGTGAATACAGTAGGGTTCTAAAAGCTCAGTAGGTTCTAAATGTCTCCCACAAACTTCGCAGTGGTCGCCCCTTGCCTCACCTTCACAAAATGGACATTTTCCTTCGACATACCTATCTGCAAGGCTCATACTACATTTTTCACAGTAAAATTGCTCTATTTCTTTTTCATAAATGTACCCGTTTTCTTTTAGGGTTTTGTAAAATTCTTGGGCAGTTTCAATATGGATGTCACTATGGGTTCTTCCAAAACTGTCAAAAGATACGTTTAAGCTATCTAAATCTTCTTTAATTGCATTGTGGTATCTATCAACAATATCTAAAGGAGTTACACCTTCTTTCTCCGCTTTAAGGGTAATTGGAACCCCATGATTATCAGTCCCCCCTACGTGAAATACATTCTCTCTTTTAAGCCTTAAATACCTTGTAAAAATATCTGCGGGAATATACGTGCTTCTTGCATGCCCTAAGTGTAAAGGCCCGTTCGTATAAGCTAGTGCCGTTGTAACTAGATGTTTCATAAAAATCCTCCATAATTATTCGTAAAATTTATTAAGATAAATGGATGATACAAAAGAATTATGGAACTTTATTAATATATCTTTGTAAAATCTATTACGGTTTTTCAAAACGAATATATAAAGTAATCATGATATAGATATATTTAGGAGATTTGGATACCATATATATTTCAAAATAAGGGGAATTGATGATTAATAAATTACGTAACTTGAAATATAAAAATATTTAAAATGGTGGTTTTATGGTTGGAGTATTAGTAAATGGTTATGGCTCTATCGGAAAAAGAGTTGCTGATGCAGTAGCTAAACAGGATGATATGAAAGTAATCGGAGTTACAAAAACAAAACCTGATTTTGAAGCTAGGATGGCCGTTACAAAAGGTTACAAATTATTTGCTGCAATACCTGAAAAAAAGCACCTTTTTGAAGAAGCCAATATTCCCATTGAAGGAACTATTGAAGATATTATTGAAGATGCAGATATCGTAGTTGATGGAGCTCCAAAAAAAATTGGAAAGGCTAACGTGGAAAACGTGTATAAAAAACATAATGTTAAAGCAATTATCCAAGGTGGGGAAAAAGCAAAAGATGCAGAGGACTCATTTAATTCCCTTTGGAGTTACAATAGATGTTATGGAAAAGATTACATAAGACTAGTATCTTGTAACACTACTGGACTATGTAGGACACTTTATGCAATTGATTCTATAACTGATATTTTAAAAGCCAGAGTAGTTTTAGTAAGAAGGGCTGCTGACCCCAATGATATAAAAACAGGGCCCATAAATGCTATTATTCCTGACCCAGTAACAGTTCCATCCCATCACGGGCCAGATGTCGTTTCAGTAATACCAAAATTAGATGGAAAAATAATGACTTCTGCAATAATTGTTCCAACTACCCTTATGCACATGCACTCTTTAATGGTTGAAACTACAGGAGTTACAAAAGATGCGGTTTTAGATGCAATTGAAAAAACGCCAAGAATCATAAAAGTAAAAGCTAGTGAAGGAATTGATTCAACAGCAAAAATAATCGAATATTCAAGAGACCTTGGAAGATTAAGGTACGACTTAAATGAAATTGCAATTTGGGAAGAAAGCATTAATGTAGTAGATAATGAAATTTATTTAATGCAAGCAATTCACCAAGAAAGTGATGTTATTCCTGAAAACATTGATTGTATTAGGGCAATGCTCGAAATGGAAGAAGATAACATAAAATCCATTGAAAAAACGAACAGAGCTCTTGGTCTTTTAAAATAAATAAATAAATAAATAAATAAATAAATAAATAAATAAAGCTTTTTTATCTATTTTTACATTCTTAGATAAATTTACACGTGATATAATGAGATATTTAAGGGGCAAGTCTTTTGAAGAATTTGCTAGAAAAATCGAATTTTTAAATTCGGAAGAAGACACCATTTATATAAATAAAGAACTAACGAAAAATTTAATAATTGAACTTTTGGAACGGTGCGAGGTTAAAACAATACTTTTACCCGAATCAAAGTTTAAACGAACAAATAAAAAAATAATAGGTGCTTTAAAAGAAATTGGGATAGAAATTGAATCAATAAAACCAATTACTGGAAGGCCAACAAATAAAAGAGAAATTATAAAAAAATATATGCAAAAAAATCCAAAAGAAATTTCTGAAATTACGAAAATACCAATTAAGACGGTTGAATATCACTACTATAAATTAAAAAACAGTCTTTAAATGAATTTTACGTAATTTATAATCCATTTGGAAATTTAAGTAAATAACGGTGAAATAGTGGTATTCTGTATTAAAATTAATGCTAAAAACGGAGAAATAATTCGAAAAATCCTCCTAGATAATAATTTACTTAATAAATCATATAAATTAAAAAAAGAAGATGGATTTTTATATATTCCACTAACCACTGCTGAATTTAACAAGAGTATTTTGAAAAATCAGGACATTAGTTTTGAAATTTTTGAAAACGCACTTGAAAAAATAGATCTTGAAAAAAAGATGAGTTTTAAAGAATATTTATTAAATAACTTTAAAAATGAAGTTGAAAACGATTTAATTGCTCATGCTTATGATATAATTGGCGATATCGTCATATTACAAATTTCTAATGATATTGACCCGAAATTAAGAATTGAAATTGGAGAAACTGCTTTAAGATTAATACCTTCCGTAAAAACGGTATTTAGAAGAGAAAGTGATGTAAAGGGAAATTTTAGAGTAAGGGATTTAGAACACCTTTCAGGAGAGAAAAAAACACTAACGAAATATAAAGAAAACGGCTACAAACTTTTTGTTGATGTTTCTAAGGTTTATTTTTCCCCAAGACTTGGATGGGAGAGAAAACGGATAATGGAGCTCGTAACGCCTGACGACATAGTGGTAGATATGTTCTGTGGAGTTGGCCCATACTCAATTGCGTGTAAAAGTGCAGAAAAAATATATTCAATAGATATTAACCCAGATGGAATTGCCCTTTTAAAGGAAAATATCAAGTTAAATAATCTTGAAAATAAAATAATTCCAATTTTAGACGATGTAAGGAATGTAAACGTTAAAGGAAGCCGTGTTATAATGAACCTTCCAAAATATGCACATGAATTTGTAGATAAAGCACTTGAAATAGTTGCAGATGATGGAATAATCCATTACTATATGGTTGGTGGGGATTTTGATGAGGGAATTGAATTATTTAGCGAAAAATGTGAATTTGAAGTTATTGAAAAAAGAATAGTTAAGTCATATTCTCCACGAGAGTACGTGTTTGTAATCGATTTTAAGATACTGAATAAAAAAGTTAAAAATAAAAATTAAATTATTTTTAGCTTAAAAAAATTTATCAAGGGTTGCCTGTTTTTTTGAAGTACTTTCTGGTTTTTTTGAAGCTTTTTTAACGTCATCTTTTGGATTATTATCTTTAGTAAGGATTTCTGAAATCTGATTATCTGAAATTTTTGGACGCTTAGGAATTACGGGCATTATTTCATTTGTTTTTTCTTTAAACGTATCTTCTTCTAAATCTTTTTTCATTAAATTTTTGTCATCTGTTTTTTTTGTTTTTTCACATTCAATTATCGAAAAAATGTCCTTTGAAATTTTTTTATTTGTTAAAAATTCAACTTCTTCTTTCGTAAATTCATAATATAAAGTTAAATCTGTAGCCATTTGCAAATTTGACTCAAATATGACATATAAAAAATCAAGGGTACTTCTAGCACCCTTTATAGAAGTATGTGTTTTTATCCCTATTTTTTTTAATATTTCTTTTAATTTTTCCCTTGCAACTTTAGTACGACTTAATTTTGTAAATACTGTCGGAGGAGAATACCTTGTAAATCCCCGATACTTATCTTCCTTTGAAAGAGCAGTTCCTGCAGTCATTAAAGCCGATGCATACCGCCATAGTCCAAAATATTGCCTTCGATAGACCCTTCCTAAAAATACATCGGATTTTGAGAGATAATCATAACCTTTCGCAAGGTCACCATATTTTAAATACTCTTTTGGCAAATTCTCAGAAATCCATTCACTAACTGTCCCCAGTTCTTCTTTTAAATCAACTGTAGCGGAAGTTGCAATATCGTAGTGCGTTGTTTTCATTATTATCCGTATTGCATCAAAAATACTTTTTTCACTATCTCTATCAGGTAAATTTTTTGCATCTTCAATTTCTATCGAACCGCCAGTTAAAAGGGCCTGTAAGTCGTTGATTGCAGCCCTTAAATCTCCGCCTGCATGACTAGAAATTAATTTAATAACTTTTTCATCGATTTCAAACCCTTCTTTTAATGCAATTTTTCTCAAAACCGGGGGAATTGAATTTGTGTGAACAGAACCTGCATCCACCATAGTTACAGAATTCCTTAAACTACTTAGTGCAGGTTTATAAACATCATTTGCCGTCAAAATTACCGGATTTTCAGCATTTTTCAGAACTTTTATAATTTCTGAAACCCCTCCTCTATCATCATTTCCAGAAAGGCCATCTACTTCGTCTAAAACTATCAGTGTCCTTTTTCCAGTAAGTGATTTTGAAGTTGCTGCAGTTCCAACAACTTGGGATATTACATCCTTATTTCTCTTATCACTGGCATTTAGTTCAATAACGTCAAAATTATAGTCATTTGCAATAGCATGTGCCATTGTAGTTTTTCCGCTTCCAGGGGGGCCAAAAAGCAGAACCGGTTTTTGCTTATTGCCCCTTATAAATGACTCTATCCAGTAACAAAGTGCTTCTTTTGTCTTAGAATGTCCTGCAACATCATTTAAAGATTTCGGCCTGTATTTTTCAACCCATTCTTCCATTTATAACACCGGTAAACTTTTGACTGAATATTATAATTTAGCTGTTAAAAATCTTCTTCCAAGTTCTAAATGTTTAGTAGAACCTACTTTTTTAACTATTTCCATGAAAATTTTCATATTTAAATAAGCTTCCTGCTTTTTAGTACCATTTAAAATCCCCAATCTCGAATAAATTACTGCCATTTCGACTAATGCCCCTTCTGCACGGCTGTAAGGACTATAATCATCGTTTAAAACACTTTCAGAAATATTAATCCCATTAACAACCATTAATTTAGATTTTCCATAAATATTTTTATATTCTACAAATTTTCGGCCAGTAACTTCTATAAGCAGTATTTTATATGCATCTTTTAAATAAGGAATTTTTTTACCGTCCAAATTTAGAAATTCACTATCAAAATCATCGTCTAAAACTGCTTTTGCAACCAGATAGGGGCTACAAATGTTTAAGATATAAAATTTATCGACTTTCAAGTTTTCATATGTATGGGAACCTTCAAAAACGTGGAGTAACACATTATTATCACTTAAAAATGCACCCATTGGTGCTTGATTTAAATTTCCTGACGTTATTACGACTTCCTGTTTCATAAATAACACGACAACCAAATAATAGTAAAATATAACTTATAATATATACACAGCATTGATTTTATATGTTAGTTTCGCTTATTAAATTTAAATTCTACTTTATTTTCTATTAGTTATATTGGTTATTATTTATTGGATTATCCTTTGGTGACATTATGAGATGCTCTGCAATTTCCCCCGGTTCTGGAACAATTATTAACGCAATTTCAACAGGCAAGGGTTCTGCATTTGGGATTGATTTAAAAATAAAAGCAAATGTAGAGTTGAAAAATGATGGAAAAAGTAAAATAAATGGAATTTTACTCGATAATCCATCTTTAAAGCCAAACTTGGTTGAAAGATGCGTTAAAAATGTTTTGGAGCATTTTGAAGTAGATTATTCTGCAAAAATTTCAACCAGTAGTGAACTTCCATTAAAATCTGGATTAAGTAGTAGTAGTGCAGCATCAAATGCAGCAGTTCTTGCGACATTTGGGGCACTTGGCGAAAAAATAGATTCTGAGTTAATTTTAGACCTTGCAATAAAATCCTCTTTTGAAGAACAATTAACAATAACTGGGGCATATGACGATGCAACAGCATCATATTTTGGTGGAATTACCGTCTGTAATAATTTAGAAAGAAAAATACTGAAAAAAGACGTTTTTAAAGAAGAATTAGACGTTATTATATTAATGCCAAATTTTAAAAAGAACCTGAATGTAAAGAGGATGAAATTAATAAGTGATTATGTTGAACTAGCATTTGAAAAGTGTATGAATGCAGATTATTATAAAGCATTATTTTTAAACGGTATTCTTTATTCTTCTGCACTAAATTTCCCATCATACATTTCCGTAGATGCCTTAGAAGCAGGTGCTGTTACTGCAGGCCTTTCTGGAACTGGGCCTTCGTATATAGCACTATCTTATCAGGAAAATACTGAAAAAGTTAAGAATGCTTTTAAAAAATATGGAACAGTGATTATTTCAAAACCTGATAATTTTGGTTCAAAAATAATTTACTAGAGTAATTTAGTAATTTAATTTTAAAATTTTTAAAAATTTAAAAAAAGGTGAACGTTATGGTTGATAAAATATATGGAATAGGCGTTGGGCCAGGAGATACGGATTTATTAACATTAAAATCTGTAAAAATACTAAATAGTGTAGAAACAATATTTGTACCAATTTCAAAGGAAGGAAAGGCTTCCGTTGCATACGAAATTATAAAAGGAATTATTCCTGAAGATAAAAAAGTAGTTGAATTATTGTTTCCAATGAGTAAGGACATTGAATTTTTACAAAAACACTGGGAAAACGCTGCAAAGGAGATAATTAACGAAAAAGGAACTGTTGCAGTCGTAACAATTGGGGATGCAACACTTTACAGTACATTTTCGTATGTATGGCAGATATTTAACAAAAATAATATTGAAGTTGAAGTCATAAATGGAATTTCTTCACCTTTTGCAGCAGCTGCTTCCTTAAACATTCCCCTAGTTGAAGGAGATGAAAAATTAGCAATATTGCCTCAAGGAAAAGATTTAGAACGGTATTTAGATGAATTTGACACTTTAATCGTCATGAAAACAAATGATTTAGAAGAAAAATTGAAAAACTTAAAAAATAAAAAGGATAGTTTTTTAGTCGGCGTTGTAAATCGAGTTACAAGTAGTAGTCAAAAAATATCGCTTGGAAAAATCGATGAAATTGATTTTGAACCGTTTAAAGATTATTTATCATTAGCAATTATTAAAAAATTGAAATAAATTTAATTTTTCATTAAATCTTTTTGAAGAACTTATAAAAAATTAAATTTATACGATACTTTTTTATCCAATCTAATTAAATACCAATTGGACTGTTAATGGTGGTAAATATGATTAGCGATAATATAAAAAAAGGAGTAATTAGAAGCCCTAATCGGGCTCTTTTAAAGGCTTGCGGATATACGGATGAAGATATGGAAAAACCGTTTATTGGAGTTGTAAATAGCTTTACAGACGTAGTTCCCGGCCATATTCACTTAAGAACATTGGCAGAAGCTGTTAAAAATGGAGTTTATGCAAACGGCGGAACCCCCTTTGAATTTAACACTATTGGAATTTGTGATGGCATTGCAATGGGTCATGAAGGCATGAAGTATTCCTTACCCTCAAGAGAAATTATCGCAGATGCAGTTGAATCAATGGCAAGAGCCCACGGGTTTGATGGATTAGTATTAATTCCAACGTGCGATAAAATCGTTCCTGGAATGATAATGGGTGCATTAAGATTAAATATTCCATTTATTGTAGTTACCGGTGGCCCAATGCTTCCAGGGGAATTCCAAGGAAAAAAATACGAACTTATCAGCCTATTTGAAGGTGTAGGTCAGTACCAAGTTGGAAAAATTAGTGAAGAGGAATTAAAATGCATTGAAGACTGTGCATGTTCAGGTGCCGGAAGTTGTGCAGGGCTATACACTGCAAATAGTATGGCTTGCCTTACAGAAGCATTAGGACTTTCCCTTCCAATGTGTGCAACAACACATGCAGTTGATGCTCAAAAAGTTAGAATCGCTAAAAAAAGTGGTTCAAAAATAGTAGATTTAGTAAAACAAGACATTAAACCAAAAGATATCTTAACAAAAGAAGCTTTTGAAAATGCAATTTTAGTAGACCTTGCATTAGGCGGTTCCACAAACACAACTCTCCACATTCCTGCAATTGCAAATGAAATCGAAAATAAATTTATAACACTAGATGATTTCGATAGATTAAGCGATGAAGTTCCACATATTGCGTCAATTAAGCCCGGTGGAGAACATTTCATGATTGATTTACATAATGCAGGGGGAATTCCCGCAGTATTCAATGTTTTAAAAGAAAAAATTAGAGATACAAACACCGTTAGTGGAAAAACCACCTTAGAAATTGCTAAAGAGGTAAAATACATAAACTATGATGTTATAAGAAAAACTGAAGCACCGGTTCATGAAACTGCAGGTTTAAGGGTTTTAAAAGGAAATATTGCGCCAAATGGTTGTGTTGTAAAAATTGGGGCAGTGAATCCAAAAATGTATAAACATGAAGGCCCTGCAAAGGTATTTAATTCAGAAGACGATGCAATTTCTGCAATTCTTGGTGGAAAGATTGTTTCGGGCGACGTTATTGTAATAAGATATGAAGGGCCATCCGGGGGCCCCGGAATGAGAGAAATGCTATCCCCAACATCTGCAATTTGCGGAATGGGTCTTGATGATAGTGTTGCACTAATAACTGATGGAAGGTTCAGCGGTGGAAGTAGGGGGCCGTGTATTGGACATATTTCTCCAGAAGCTATGGCTGGAGGACTAATTGCAGTGATTAATGATGGAGACACTATAAAAATCGACATGATTGGAAAAAAAATAAATGTTGAATTAAATAACAGTGAAATCGAAAATCGGTTAAAATCGCTTAAAATACCTGAACCAAAAGTTAAAACGGGCTACCTTTCAAGATATTCAAGACTAGTTTCTTCAGCTGATGAAGGTGCAGTTTTAAAATAGTTTAAAAGATAGTATATCGATAAAATAATCGATTAAAATAATTATATTTAAGATAATATAATTAACATATATCTTAAAATTATATTTTTAAAATTCTAAAAGTTTTTATAATTTTAAATTTTAAAAGGACTTTTTTGTTTTAAATTTTTTAAAAAAGAATAAAATAGGGAAATTATTCCATATCTCCTCTGTTTCTTATCTGGTCGATTTTACATCCGCAATTTTCATCAATATCAATAAATCTTCCTTTTAATTGAGCTAAAACTTTTGGAACTGACGTGTATTCCATCATAGTTTCAGGTAATCTATGAGGCATAAATGGGCCCATTGACCTCATCATTTCTGCCATATCGAGTGCTTTTTCCCTTGCCTTATCAAATGATTTGTCTGCAAATAAATCATTTGGTCCAACTAGTCTTCCTTTTGATAGCTGGAATCCTAAAGCCATAACTCTTGCAGGGCCGTCAAATCTTGCAGGTCTTGCATCTTCTTCAGCAACTGGCATTATAGGGCCAAAATGGCATCCTCTCATCCATCCTGCAACTAAGTGTGGGTTTGCAAAGGGTTCTAAAATTTCCCCTACTGCAGGAAATCCACTTTGAGCCCTTACAATTGCAACAGGGTCATCTTTTCCAACGTATTCTCCTGCAATCATATTCAATTTTTCTGATGAACATACTGCCGTAATTTCGTTATCTTTTCTCCTGTAAACTCTTTTTATGGCGTATTTTTCGGTGTTTCCGATCAATGCAAGTAAAGAATATGTTTCCTCAGGCGTGTCCATGAAAACCCTTTTGTGCTCCATTACATCCAATACTTCATACCTAAACCCTGATGCCATTGAAGGGTCATAAACTAAACCTGCAGTACTAAATGGGTCTGAAAACATTTTATAAAATGGCAAATTAAATGCTGCTGGGTCAGTTTTGTCACAGCAAAATACAATAACTGGTTCACTTGGTCTTTCGACAAATTCCATTTCAGCACAGCCGGGGCCAAGTCCTTTGATGTTTCCGGAAAAAGAGTTTGAAAGTAAGTCCTGACCTGCACCGTAAAGTTTTAATTCTTTTGCAACGCTTGTTGCTTCTTCAAATGCATCCCATGCAAGTTTATGTACTTCTTCGCTATCTGTTCCTTTATTGTGGGTCATTATCAAATCTATGTCGTCACCACAGTTTGTAACATAATAATCAATTAAAATTTCATCTAGTGCATTTTCTAAAACATACTCTGCAGCATCGAGTAACTCTTCTGGAGCAAGTGTGTGGCCACAAAGCCCCCCCACATCTGCTTTAATAACGCTCATGGTTATTTTTTCTTGCATACTTTTACACCTTTTCATGTTTAAATAAAAATTAAGTATTTTGATAATTAAGAAATTCATTATTTATGCTTTTTTATGTCTTAAAAAAATAGTACTTTCAAGCAAAAGCTAATAAAAAATATCAGTTTTATTTTATATATTTAACTAAGAACAAAATCAATAATAAATCAATAATAAAATTTAAAGGGTACAACCTAATAATTATGCTCAATATATAAAAGTCTATTTAGTAATAGATAATAAAGATAAGTTCAATTTTAAATTATCGTGATTTACTATTATGTTTTAAAGCAGTTTTAAAATAAAAAGAGGGATTTTTTGACCAGTAACAAGTTTTTAATGGGAAATGAAGCAATTGCTCTTTCAGCGATTGCCTCAGGAGTACAGTTTGCTACAGGGTATCCTGGAACTCCTTCAACAGAAGTAATGGAAACTTTGATAAAAAATGCAAAAAAGTACGGTTACTATGTAGAATGGGCTACAAATGAAAAAGTGGCCCTTGAAACTGCAATCGGAGCATCATTCTCAGGAACTGATACAATTGTTACTATGAAACAAGTTGGATTAAATGTTGCATCTGACCCGTTAATGAGTTTAACGTATTTAGGAGTAAAAGGTGCTCTTGTATTATTGGTAACGGATGATCCGGGGCCCCATTCATCCCAGACCGAGCAAGACACTAGGTCATTTGGACTTTTTTCAAATGTTCCGGTAATTGACCCTTCTGATTCAAAAGAAGCATACAAAATGACGAAATATGCATTTGAACTTTCAAAAAAGTACGAAACTCCAGTAATTTTAAGAACTACGACAAGGGTTTCACACCGGTGCGATGACGTATTAGTTGATGATTTAAATAAAATACCTTTTAAAACATCTGGTTTTTCTAAAGATTCAAGATGGGCAATTTTTCCAAGATTAACGGCAGAAAGACATCCTGTATTAGAAGCCTTGCAAAATACATTATCTGAGGAATTTTCAAATTCAAACTTCAACTTTATTCAGGGAACTGGAAAAATTGGAATCATTACATCAGGCGCTTCATATCACTACGTGGTTGAATCTATTTCAAATAATAAGCACGATTTTTCCATTTTAAAAATAGGAACGCCCTACCCATTTCCGGAAAAAAAAGTATTTGAGTTTATAAACAGTGTAGATTGCATTTTAATAGTCGAAGAACTCGATCCATATTTAGAAGACCAGACTTTAAAATTAATTGGAAAATTAGGAATTAATAAACCAGTTTATGGAAAATATAATAAGTATTTCCCTTGTTGTGGTGAATATAACGTTAAATTAGTACTAGATGGAATAAATAAAGTATTAGAATCCTTAAATTATGAAAAAATAAAATTTTCAAATGTAATTGATACTCAAAATGTAAATGTGCCTCTTCCAGTACGTCCGCCAACATTATGTGCAGGTTGTATGCATAGGACAGTATTTTACGGTTTTAAGAAAGTTTCAAAAGAGTTTGAAAAAAAAGGTATTCAAACAATATTTTCTGGCGATATAGGGTGTTATACGTTAGGTAATGCTCCCCCTATTGAATTAATCGATACTTGCATTTGCATGGGTGCAGGAATAAGCGTTGCATCCGGTATTTCAAAAACTTCAAAGAATTCAAAGAATGTCGCATTTATAGGGGACTCTACATTTTTCCATTCTGGAATTCCTGCAGTAATTAGTGCAGTTTACAATAAGTCGGATATAACTATTGCAGTTTTAGATAATAGAACAACTGCAATGACTGGGCATCAACCGCATCCGGGAACTGGAAAAACAGCTGGATTTGAGGATACAAAACTAATAGAAATTGAAGGAATTTTAAAAAGTTGCGGATTGGATTTTGTAAAATCAGTTTCTACCGAGAATTTGGATGAGTGTATAAATGTTTCAAGAGAATCTATTGAATATAATGGGCCTTCCGCAGTAGTATTTAGAGGAAACTGTGTTTCACTGGTAAAATCAAAACTAAAATGTAGGGTAGATACAGAAAAATGCACTGGATGCAAAATCTGTTTTGAAGAGCTAGGGTGCCCTGCAATAGTAATGGATAGAGATATTCCAAATATAACATCTAATTGTATAGCATGTGGATTATGTGTGGCAGTATGTCCTTTTAACGCCATAATTAACGAGGGAAATTGTTATGAGCTTTAATGTATTGATTTGTGGAGTAGGTGGGCAAGGTATTGTTTTAGCTTCAAGACTTGTTGCAGTTACCGCTATGAATGAGGGTTACACTGTAAATACTGCTGAAACTATTGGAATGTCCCAAAGAGAAGGTTCGGTAGTGAGTCATGTTAGATTTGGGAATGAAATTAAGGGTTCACTTATTCCAGAAGGTTTTGTAGACGTAATAGTTGGATTTGAACCTTCAGAAGTTTTAAGAAATATAAAATACCTTAAAAAAGGCGGTAAAATAATAATGAATTCAAAAGGAATATTTCCAGTCTCAAAATCAAATAATTACAAACCTGAAAAAATTATTGAATACATTATCGAAAATTTTAATGGAACTATTTGCATGGATTTTACAAAATTTGCAGAGGAATTAGGGAATTCAAAATCATTAAACGTAATCATGCTTGGTGCATTATTTTATGCAGATTTCATTCCAATAAGTTTTGAAAAGTTTTTAGAAACCGTTAAAAATGAAATTCCTGAAAAATACCTTTCCCTAAATATAAGTGCAGCAAAAAAGGGTGCAGAGGAAATTTCTAAATTTTTAGAGGGTAAGTATGAATAATGAAAATTTAAATACGTTAGAATTATTAAAAAAACTTTTAAAACACGTTTCTACGGGAAGTAAATTCTACCAAGAAAAATATGCAGAATGTGGAGTAAATTTAAACGACGTTAAGTCTATTGACGATTTTAGAAAACTCCCATTTACTGAAAAAGAAGAATTAAGAAGTGCATACCCATTGGGACTACAATCAGTCCCTGAAGAAAAAATAATCAGAATTCACTCGTCATCTGGAACCACTGGAAGTCCAGTAATAATCCCTTACACTGAAAAGGACGTTAATATATGGTCTGAAATGATGATGAGATGCTACAAAATGGCAGGTGTAACAAATAAGGATAGGGTGCAGATTACTCCGGGATACGGGCTTTGGACTGCGGGGATAGGATTTCAACTTGGTGCAGAGAAGCTTGGTGCAATGACAATTCCAATGGGGCCAGGAAATACTGAAAAACAGCTCCAAATGATGATAGATTTAAAAACAACAGTTTTAGCATCTACTTCGTCTTATGCGCTGCTACTTGCAGAAGAAATTAAGAAAAAGGAAATAAATAATAAAATTAACTTAAAAATTGGCGTAATAGGCTCTGAACGATGGAGCGAAAAAATGAGGAATAGAATAGAATCGGAACTTGGAATTGAAAGTTTTGATATATATGGTCTTACAGAGATATATGGCCCAGGAATTGCAATTGACTGTAAATGCCATTTTGGAATGCACTATTGGTCTGATCACTTATTATTTGAAATAATTGACCCAAATACTGGTGAAAATCTTCCAGACGGCGAATTAGGAGAACTTGTAATTACTACGCTCACAAAAGAAGGGGCACCGCTCATAAGATACCGAACAAGAGATTTAACAAGAATAATTCCAGAAAAATGCCCTTGTGGTTCAGAATATCCTAGAATAGACCGTATATTAGGGCGGGCTGACGATAGAATAAAAATAAAAGGCGTAAACATATATCCTGGACAGATTGAAGATGTTATTTCAAAAATCTCAGGAGCAAGTAGCGAATACCAGATAATCCTTAATAGGAATGAAGGAAGAGATTCCATGATTTTTAGAGTGGAAGTTGTTAGTTTAGACGATTATAAAAAGGAAATAATTAAAAATGCCATTATAAAAGCATTTAAAACATTTATCGGAATTTCACCTGACGTTGAGTGTCTTAATTTGGGTACACTTCCAAGGAGTGAAAAGAAAAGTAAAAGGGTTTTTGATAATCGGGATTAATTCAGAGCGGTTTCCATGTTAAAATAATATTATATTAAACTCGAAAACCCGAATACTTTCTTAAATTTTTAATAAATAGTTTTAATGTGATGATTGTATAAGATTATATCATATTTGGAAGTTGGTATACGCTAAATGCAAGAACCAATACTGCTATGACGGTAAATAGTATCCATAAAAGGCATGCATCAATTTCGCCATGTTTAGATAGTAATTTTTTGATTATGTACATATTTCCTCAACACTAGTTTACTGAAAAACAGATTACTGTAAAACACTATAAATATATTTTGGAACGGTTAACAAAAACAAAAAAGTAAGTTACTATAATTAAAAGAAATTCATTAAAAACGTTATTATTGCTATTTCTAGCGATTTTATAAATCCTACTCCTTCCATTTTGATTTTTCCCTGTTTTAAAGCTTCTTTAGTAGATGAAATCGGATTTTCAGAATCCATAATTTCTAAAATTGTACTTTTTGTAGTGTAAATATTCAATGTAGCATCATTTAGCATTCCTTTTTCAAAATTCGTGATTTTACCATTAAAAACCACTATAAAAATGTTAAGTTCGCCGGTTTCAGTTCCAATATACAAATTTATCCTTTCGTTTGATGCAATATTAGATGAAAATGGAATAGTATCTAAATCATTTGAATACTTTTCAGCAAGATCTTTTAAATCTTCAAAAAATACTTCATCAGAAGTACTTTCAGCAGAAATTGCCGTAATACATGTAAAAACTAGCATAAAAGCTATAAACTTTACTAACTTTACCACATATACCACCAAAAGTCGTTATTTTTCCAAACTTTCTAAAAATGTCGTTATTTTTTTAACTATTATTTTTGCATCTTCATCGGAAGATGGATATTCAATATTTAACACAGGCATGTCTTTTCGTCTTATAAGGTATTTTGTAAGTTCGTTGGTTCTTTCGCAGCCAACACATCCAAAGCCTATTGGAGAGTGCACCATTACTACGGCAGCTTCTGCTTCATCAATTAAAGGCCCTATTAATGACATTCTACCCCTAACTCCGGATGGAACCTCGATAGCCGCATATTTAAGACCTTTTTTAGGATCTTCATCAGTTATGTTAAGAGGTGGAGTATCTAACTCAAGACTTCGTACTTTTTCACCGATTGCGTTATTAATCATTAGGGGCTTATGACCAAATCTTTCAACCAAATCTGCCAAAATAAGGCTATTTGGGGGGAATATAAAAACTTTCTTCAATTTATCACCGAAAAATACGTATTATTTTGGAAATGCATCATCAGGCAAGAATTTCATAATTTCAGGCCTTCTTGTTATTGAATGTAGTTCTTCAAAAATTCCCGCAGTTAAGTCCACTATGCCAATTGCACCCGTTATATCCCTATTTTCAATTATTGGCACCACAATAACTGAAACATTTTTATAAGGCCCGACAATTGGAGTTACCCTTAAGATTTCCCCTGTATCAATTGCCTGTTTTAAAACATACCCCTCATACATATCATCTAAAAGTTTTCCTTTTTCGATTCTAACGCCAGGATTTTCCTTTGAACGCATAGTAACTGGTGCTTTGTTAACTAGCATGTGAACTGCATAAGCAAACGGAAAAATATCCTTTGAATCTGTGAATTTTAGACTGAGCACATTATCACCCACCTATTTAAAAATATATATTTCAAAGTATTTAATATTTAATCAACGATTGAGTTCATCTAACTTATCATAAAGTCGTTTTAAAGAGTTTCTCGCATGTTTTAACTTATGATTTCCTTCATCAAGCAATATTTTTAAATATTGAAAATCAACTATCATTTTTCCATCGTAGGCTACCGGTGCATCTAATTTTACAGTAGTTATTATTTCAACTATAAATCTTCTGCCAGTAATTGCTTTTATTGACGTTCCTTTAAGTCCGTTATTGTATGCAAGGTCTAAAAGAGCTTTTGAAGAATTTAAATCCTTTGATGCAATATGTAATATAGGAGAATTTAAAACAAACGAAATTTTTTCAAAATCTTTTGATTTTTTTGATATTGCTTCATCTATTTCAGAATATTCTGCATAGTGGTGCCATTTTCCAAGCCACTTTGAGTATATTTTAGGATTTTTGCCTTTTGGAAATTCGATAATTCCACATCGTCCAATACAGCTACTCGTAGTATAGTAGTTTTTAAGCTCGTTTATCTGGTCAACAAAATACATGATTTCAGGATCCACGTATCCATTTTCAACTGCATTTTGAAGCTTTTCCAAAGTGTGTTTTTTATCATTGTCAAACATTATTTTTCCACTCAAAATTAAAAAAATTTTAAAAAAATTAAAAATTAGTAAGAATTCGAAAATTTATGTATAATAACTCTTTTTCTATCAAGCTAACTTTTAAAAAATAATATAAAAACCTTCATGTTAGTTTAGGAAAAAACAAGTTGAAAATTTAAAAAAATTAAAAAGTAATATTCCTATCAGATTCTCGAACAAAAGCCGTTAAATCATTCATTGTGCCAAATTTAACTCCTGAAACGAGGTCTTCTTCAAGTATACCTCTTGCTTTTCCACAAGGCCCACAAGCTTTTACTACGGCCCCTGCCTCAATCACATTTTCAAGAAGTTCTAAGTAGTTTGGAACGTTTAAAGGATTTTGCCCCCGTTTAGCAACAAAAATACCATCTTCAAGTAAAAATATATTAACGTCAGTTCCCTCAAGTAACGCCGTTAGTGCAAATCTCAACGCAGAAAACGCTCTTTCCTTTCCATATGGGGCATCCTTAATTACTATGGTAAATTTCAAATTTCCACCTTATTTTTTAATTACAATTTTAAAACCTTTTGAGTTTTCCTCTGCAAAAACTACGGTATGGCCCCTTTCTTCAACAAATCTCCGGATATTTTGAAGAGCAGGTTTGTAATCCCCAGTTACTGTTAATTCCTCCCCAAAATTTATTGAATCTAAAGATTTTTTTGTTTTTAAAACTGGCATTGGACATACTGTTCCTGTAACATCTATTTCCATTTTAGCACCTTTTTATTATTAGATAACTTAATATATTTTTCAGATATAATTTTTATTATGGCATGGACTTTATTGTCGTAGTTTATATTTTTAAAAACATTATATAAATATATTTATTAAATAATCTAATATATACTATCAATATATATTATCTAATATTCTAAAAGTTCAAAATATTCGTATTCAATAATACTGTCTTTTACCATCCATAGTTCCCGATACTTTTTTGAAAGTAAAACAAGTTCTTTAAGAATGTTTTTATCAATTTTTCCACGTTTAAAAATCTCTTCGACAATTAAAAATAGTATTTCTTCCAATTTTTTAGAATCTGGAATGGTTTTAATCGCTTCAGGAATTAAAAGTATAAGTTCCTCGTTTTTAGAATTTCTTAAAAAATGATTTCTTAAAAAGGAAATAAATGTAAATATGTTTTTTTTCTCAATTGTTGTAAGAACTAGCATGTTTTTTGCAGTATCCAGTAAATTTTTTTCACGTGCTATAAATTCATCCCATAACTTATGTTTTATAATAATCTCTTCAAAAAGAGTCAAAATCTCATTTTTATCCATGTCTTTCAATTTTGAAAATAAAAAATCTCCATCTTCAAATTTATTACATTTATAAGCTTCTAAAAGTGCATAGGAGTGTTTACAATTATATTGGTAAGGGCAAGTACATATTCCAGTCATGTCATTTAAATTAATCGTTATAAAATAAGGTTCCCCCCCATATACTTTACCATAAAGTATATTATTTCTTTTAATACAATATTCTACCATATTTTTTAAAAAATACTCTCTTCCGCGTTCTCTTATCATTTCATCGTAAATTTCAACATTCATAGTAATCACTAAATCAAACAATAATAAATATATTAAAATTCAAAATTTATATGTATATTTAATGGAGGGGAAATATGAATCTTGAAAACGAAGTTTCAATAGTTCTTGGCGGTGCTGCAGGACAAGGCATTCATATAATTGAAGAGTCACTAACGAAGGTGCTCAAATTATCTGGTTACAACGTTTTTGCTACAAAAGAGTATATGTCTAGAGTAAGAGGCGGTATAAACACTACTGAAATCGTTGTTTCCTCTAAAAAAAATCGTTCGTATTTTAAAAAGGTAGATTTACTTGTAACTTTTGAAAAAGGTGTTTTAAACCATCTTAATGATAGACTTGATGAAAAAACTATAATTTTGGGCGAAATTAAAAATATTGACGATGAATACGTAAATAATAAAAACATTATCGATGTCCCGATTACAGAAATTAGTAAAAGTGTTGGTGGAGAATTATTTTCAAATACTGTTGGTTCAGGAATTATTCTTGGCCTTTTTGACGGAGATTTGGAAATTTTTAATAAATACATAACTGAAAAGTTTTCAAAAAAAGGAGCGGGAGTCATAGATAGTAACTTAAAAGCTGCTCTTAAAGGATATACTCTTGGAAAAAAAATTTTAATTGATCATGATATCCAAATTACCATTAAAAAAAATAGTGAGGTTAAAAACGAAGTGTTGCTAAGTGGTACTGAAGCTTTTGCGTTAGGTTTTGCAAGATCAGGGTGTAATTTCGTATCATTTTACCCCATGACTCCTTCAACAGGTGTTTCAGTATTTCTCGCAAACCATGCTAAAGATTTAGGAATAATTGTAGAACAGGTTGAAGATGAAATATCTGCAATTAATATGGCAATTGGTTCGTGGTATGCTGGTGGACGTGGCCTTGTAACGACTTCAGGGGGCGGTTTTTCGCTGATGTGTGAAGCCGTAAGCCTTTCTGGAATGACTGAATCTCCAGTCGTTATTTATCTTGGACAACGGCCTGGCCCCTCAACGGGACTTCCAACAAGAACTGCACAGGGTGATTTGAATTTAGCACTTTATTCTGGCCAGGGTGAATTTCCAAGAATAATTTATGCACCCGGAAGTATTGAAGAAGCTTATTTTACAAGTCAACTTGCATTTAATATGGCAGATAAATATCAAGTTCCAGTTTTTGTTCTTTCTGACCAATATTTATCAGATACATACTACAATATTTCGGATTTAGAACTTAAACATATTAAAAAGGAAAATTACATCACCAAAACCGAAAAAGATTATAAACGGTACAGATTAAGCGATAGTCCAATATCAAAAAGAGGAATTCCCGGATATGGGGATGGAATCGTACTTTTGTGCGGTAACGAACATGATGAATTTGGCGATGTCACGGAAGATCCAAAACTCATAACTAAAATGGCAGAAAAACGAAATAATAAGATAAACTTAATTGAAAAAGATTCTATAATGCCAAAATTTTTTGGAAGCGATAACTACAAAAATTTAATTGTTACATGGGGTTCAACGTATTATCCCGTAAGAGATGCACTTTTAAAACTAGATTTAAAGGATACCGCACTTTTACACTTCAATCAAGTTTATCCGTTACCAAAAGAATCTGAAAAATATTTTAAAAATGCAGAAAAAATTATAAATGTTGAATTGAATTATTCGGGACAGTTTGGACAACTTTTAAAACAATTTTTTGGAATAAACATTCATTCAAACGTATTAAAGTACGACGGAAGAACTTTTTCTGTTGAAGACCTTTCAAAAAAATTAGAAGAAATTTTGAGGGGATAATTAATGAATAGTGAATCATTTGATAGAATTGGAAAAATAGACATTTCATGGTGCCCCGGTTGTGGGAACTTTGCCATAAGAAATTCGCTTACAAAGGCACTATCTGAACTATCGTTAAAACCAACTAATACGGCATTAATTTCGGGGATAGGGCAAGCTGGAAAAATGCCCCACCATATCTTAGTTAATGGATTTCATGCACTTCACGGTCGAGCAATTCCAACTGCAACTGCGGTAAAAGCAGTTAATCCAAATCTTACCGTTATTGCAGAAGGAGGGGATGGAGATATGTATGCAGAAGGAGGAAATCATCTAATTCATGCAATAAGAAGAAATCCCGATATTACAGTATTGATACATAATAACCAGATATATGGGCTTACCAAAGGACAAGCTTCCCCCACCACACTTATAAATACAAAAACTCCAACACAGCCTTTTGGAGTATTTGAAGAACCTTTAAACCCGATAGCACTTGCAATCTCTTTAAATGCATCTTTTGTTGCCCGTACCTTTTCGGGATATGTTGAAGAAACTAAAGAAATAATTAAACAAGCAATTAGCCATAAAGGTCTTTCAATTGTGGATATTTTTCATAACTGCCCCTCATTTAACAAAGTAAATACGGTATCATGGTATCAAGAAAATACTTATTTTATGTATGACCACGACCCACAAAATAGAAAAGAAGCGTTTAATAGGGCACTTGAAAACGAAAAATATCCTCTTGGAGTATTTTATATTTGTAAAAAACCCATATTTGAAGAAAAATTACCAGCATACGAAAAAAATAAAACTCCAATATGGAATAGGGAGCCTGTAGTTGAAAATATTGATAAAATAATCAATTCTAAAAAAGTATAAGATAAGACTAATAAATAATTTCTTTAATAAATAACTCCTTATTAATAAATAATTTCTTTTAATTTTTTTCGAGAGTTAAGTATATAGCAAGTTAAAAACAGATTTTTATTTGATAAATTTTTAATGGGGGAGTTATATGGTTAAAAACCGTCTTATCAATGAAAAATCACCTTATTTAAAACAGCACGCAAAAAACCCCGTTGACTGGTATCCTTGGGGCGAAGAAGCTTTTAAAAAAGCTAAATTAGAAAATAAACCAATATTTTTATCCATAGGCTATTCTACGTGTCACTGGTGCCATGTAATGGCCAAAGATTCTTTTGAAGATTTTGATGTTGCAGATACATTAAATAAAAATTTTATCTCAATTAAGGTCGATAGGGAAGAAAGGCCCGATCTTGACGACATATACCTGAAAACATGTCAGCTAATGACTGGAAGTGGAGGGTGGCCACTTACAATAATCATGACTCCGGATAAAAAACCATTTTTTGCAGCAACTTTTATTTCAAAAGAGCCCCGTTTTGGATCTCCCGGAATTATAGACCTTTTAGAAGGAATTTCAGAATTATGGGCAATCAAACATGATGAAATCGTTAAAAGATCAGATGAAATATTAATTCATTTAGAAAATATTTCAAAAACAACTTCTAAAGGAAAATTAGATGAAAAATTACTTGAAAAAGCATTTTTACAGCTTAAAGAAATATACGATAAAAATTACGGGGGTTTTGGCGTTCCAAAATTTCCAACTGCCCATTTAATAATATTTCTTATAAAGTACTGGAAAAAGACTGGAAACGATGAAGCACTTGAAATGGCAATAAAAACGCTTGATAAAATGAAAATGGGCGGAATTTATGACCATATAAGTTACGGGTTTCACAGATATGCTGTTGACGAAATGTGGAAACTTCCGCACTTTGAAAAAATGCTCTATGATCAAGCGCTTATTTCTATGGCATACCTTGAAAGCTACCGTGCAACCAGAAATGAAGAACATAAAAAAATAGTGTCAGAAGTATTTGAATATGTTTTAAAAGTATTAAAATCCCCTGAAAAAGCCTTTTACTCTGCTGAGAATGCAGAAAGTGAAGGGATTGAAGGAAAATTCTACACGTGGAACATTACCGAAATAGACCAGATTTTAAGAAATTCTGAAAATAATATTTTTAAAAAAGTATATAATATCAAACCTGAAGGTAATTACCTTGGAGAATCAACTGAAGCTACAAACGGAACCAATATTCTTTACATGGAACGTTCAATCCAAGAAATTGCATCAGAAATGGAGATGTGGCCCGAAGAAGTTGACCAAATACTTGAAAAAGCAAGAAAAAAGCTTTTAGATGCGCTTGAAAATAGGAAGAGACCTTCAAAAGATTATAAAATACTTGCAGACTGGAATGGACTCATGATTGCTTCACTTTCAAAAGCGGGCCGGATTTTTAAAAATGAAGAGTATATCAAAGCTTCAGAAGATGCTATGTCATTTTTACTCTCAAAAATGGTTATAAATGAAAAATTGTACCATAGCTACATTGAAAACGAGTTAAAAGTTCCAGGTTTTCTTGATGATTATGCATTTATTACTTGGGGATTAATTGAACTTTATTTTGCAACATTTAATATAGAATACCTAAAAAAAGCCCGGGATTTTGCTGAAAAGACTTTGGAACTATTTTGGGAGGACGGAGGATTTAATTTTGCTTCAAAAGAAGTTAACGACAATATTTTTAAAGTAAGAAACATTTATGATGGCGCAATTCCGTCTGGAACTTCTATAATGGCATTAAATCTTTTAAAGTTGTCGCATATTTTAAGAATTGATAAATACCATGAAAAAGTATATGAATTATTTGAAAATTCTGCTGAAAAAATTTCAAAATCGCCATTTACGTATTTACAAATGCTCTCGGCATATAATTTTGATAATGACCCAACTGATGTATCGATTGTTGGCGATTTAGAAAATAAGACGACTAAAGAAATTATTGACGAAATAAATAGAGTATACCGGCCAAATATGTCACTATTATTCATACCTTCCGATTCAGAACGGTTAAAAAAACTTGAGAAAATAGCAAGTTTTGTAAAGGAATATCCAACGTCAAAAGACCCTGTTGTTTACATTTGTAAAAAAGACTCTTGCTTAAATCCTGAAACGAATCCCTCCCAAATACTTAATTTGTTAAGATAAAAATCATTTAGTTGAAATTATGGAAAATTTAGAAAAAATAAGAAAAATCAAAGAAGTATTTAATAGTCTTGATGTAAATTTCGCACGTGAAATGGAAGAAAACGTTGATTTACAGTATTTTGTACTTAAAAATTTGAAAAAATCGATAAAAAGTGACGAAATTTTTATAAAGCTTATTTTAATAAACTCACTTGTTAGTTACCAATTAGGTACAACAGGCGAACTATGGTGGAAGGAATTTTCAGATTATTGGTCAAAACATGATTTTGAACCATCAAACCTTTTAAAAGAATATATTAAATTTTTAAGAGGGTCTAAAGGTAATAAAAGACTTTTAGATACTAAAACAAAACGAATTGAAAAGATTTTCCCGTTTTTAAACGGATTAACTATTCAAAACTTTGAAGATTACTATCAAAATATGGAATATTTGCTCTTAAAAATTTCAAAAGAATTAAACTCTAAAAAAGAGTCTAAAACGATAGTTTTTGCCGTTAAAATGTTTGGATACGCTGGAAGAATAGTTTTTAATAAATTTATACCCTATCCAATGGAAATACAAATACCAAAAGACTCCAGAATTGAAAATTACACTAAAAAACTTACAGATGAAGACCCTGTAGTTTTTTGGGGGAAAATTTCAAAAGAGTCCAATATACCCCCATTACACCTAGATTCGATAATATGGCCCGCATTAGGAAGAAATTTTGATAATAAAAGCCTTTTAAATACTTTTGGGAAAAAGTCAGAATTGGTATTTAAACTTGTCGATATTTAATGACATAGTAAATATATAAGGTATAAAATACAATATTTCTTTGAATTTTAAATTACATTTAATTAAATGGAGGGATTTTTATGGCAATATGGAAATGTACGATTTGTGGTTATGAGTATAATGAAGAAAAAGAGGGTAAAAAATTTTCTGAACTCCCTGACGACTGGAAATGTCCACTTTGTGGCGCTAAAAAGGACGCATTTGTCCAAAAAAAATAATTTAATTTTTTTAATATAAAATCAGTCGTCAAATTCGATTATTGCATTTTTAATATTGAATTCTTTTCCACCTTTAATTCTAACATTCATACTTCCGCATTTTGGACATTTTGCCTCTAATTCATCAGTTACTTCCAAAATTCCTAAAAACCCGCAATTTAAACACGAAATTTTCGGTTTTATCATTTCAGTATTTAAAACTGCATTTTTACAAAGCGTATTTTCAGCAATAACTTCAAATGCAAATTTTAACTGTTCAAAACTTATCAAGGTTAAATCGCCAATTTCAAGATTAATTTCTGAAACTCCTGTGACCTTTTTTCCAAGAGATTCCTGTTCTTTTAAAACTTCAAGTATTGAATTTAAAATTGATGTTGCATAGGAAAGTTCGTGCATTAAAATACACCCCTATTTTCAAGTCTTTTTAAAACTTCCTGCCTTACTTTTTCTTCTTTTCCAGAAGGCGTAAAAATTTTGAAATTTACAACTATTCTAACCGTGTCATCGCCATCTAATAGCTTACATTCACCTAAACACGCTTTTTGTTTATCGAATCTTAAATAAAGTTTATTTTTTTCTATCCTTAAATCCAAGTCATCTTTTATTTTATTAATATTTCTTTCATCAGTTTTTAAAAGGTCAATTACGTATTCAAAAACAAGTCTTGCTTTTTTTCCTTCAACAGTTATAGTGTGTATTTCAATAGGATTTCCAAAATTGCCCTCTGTTTCTACTGTTTCCGCAATAATATCAGTTTCATTAATTATTTCGGGTAAAAAAAAGGATAAAGTATCTAAAACCTTTTCTTCATCTTCTGTCGCATTTTGAATCGTAGATATTGTTACATTATTTACCATTTCATAAACACCTTTTTGTGTTAAATCCGTATAAATCGACATTTACCATTACTATATAAACAAAATATATTAAAAATATACCGTAGGCAGTAACTTTATCAAGAACTGAAATTTACCTCTAAAATGAAGAAAAATTAAAACTCTACAATAAAGAATCTAAGGAACTAGGATTTAATAGTTTTCAGTGGATTCATCAAATTTTCAAATTGATAAAAAATTTAAAATCATCGAAATGTGTACTTTAAAATTTAACATTTAAAGAAATTAATCTAGGTTATAAAAATTAACCGGCTGTATTTTAATATAATTTAATCCATATTTTAAACTCAAATTAAATCAATTTCTAATTAACGAGGGGTTTTTGATGGAACATATCCTAATTAACAAGAATGTTTTAAAAGAAAAATTAGAAAAATTTGAATTATCTGATATTTTAAATTTAAACGAAAAAAGAACGATTTTAAACAAATGGATAACTGAAATAGAAGATAAAGGGATAGAAACTATTAAAGAGGAAGCCTTACAGGGCTTATTTTTAGGGGAAATTTTTGGAACGGTTTTAAACTATATTTCAAGAATAGGAAATACAGAATGGAATTTAGAATATGAACAAAAAACAAAAGTAGACAGCAAAAAAGCAGATGGTGCTTTAGGGTTTTTTGAAAGTGAAGTAGGGGGAGGAGACATTCACGCAGTAATAGAACTAAAAGATGGAAAAACCAATTTAGACTTAAAACAAAATAGGAAAGATGACAAAAGAACCCCGATAGAACAGGCTTTTGATTATGCCGCAAAATCTGGAAAAAATTGTAAATGGGTAATAGTTTCTAACTTTAAGGAAATCAGGCTCTATAATTATGTAAATACTAGAATGGAAGAATATCATTTATTTGACATTGCAGAACTTAAAAATGATGATAAATTTAAGGAATTTTACTATTTATTAAATTTTGAAAACTTAATTTCTAAAACTGGCGACTCTAAAACTGAAAAACTGTGTTCTGAAACAGTATTGCATCAAGAAGCAATTACTAAGAAGTTTTATACGGAATATAAAATCATTAGATTAAAGTTATTCGAAACGTTAAAAGCCAATAATCCCGAAAAAGATGAAATATTTTTACTCGAAAAAACGCAAAAACTCCTCGATAGATTTTTATTCGTATTTTTTGCAAGAGGTAAAGGAATTTTGCCTTCGGATATCATCGATAGGGTGGAAAAAACTGCTAAAACTGAATTTTCAATGCCACGTTGGCAATTGTATAAATTCCTCTTTGATAACATAGACTCAGGTCATGAAAATAACGGAATTTTTGCATACAATGGGGGACTATTTAAGAAAGACGCAGAATTAGACAGTTTAAATGTTTCAGATGATATTTTTAAAGAAATTGTTAAGCTATCCACTCACGATTATGAGGGAGATTTGAACGTAAATATATTGGGACATATATTTGAACAGTCTATTTCAGACCTTGAAGAAATAAAGGCATCAGTTAGCGGGGAAGAATTCGATAAAACGAAAGGTAAAAGAAAAAAAGACGGTGTATATTATACGCCAGAATATATAACAAGATATATTGTAGAACAAGCTATTGGCGGTTGGCTTGAAGATAGGAAAAAAGAGATTGAAAACAAAATAAATGAAGAAATTGCTAAAAAAATAGAAAACAAGAATACTAAAGACGGAAAATCTAAAACTTGGAAACCAAAAGAATATTTTACCGACGTATCTACCGAACAGTTGCAAAAAGATCGTTTAAAAGATGGTATTCACCTTGGAACTAACACTCAATCGAATTATTCCCTTAAAGCATGGCAAGAATATAAAGAAATTCTAAAAAATATAAAAATACTTGACCCTGCATGTGGTTCTGGAGCTTTCTTAATTCAAGCTTTAAATTATCTTGTAAAAGAAGGAAATCAAGTTAATAAGATTATATCTTATTTACAGGGGGGAACTACTGCATTATTTAACTTAAAAGCGGATATTTTAAGAAATAACCTTTACGGTGTAGATTTAAATGCCGAATCTGTCGAAATTACAAAACTTTCTTTATGGCTTAATTCCGTTGAAAAGGGGGAAAAATTAACCGCACTTGATAATAATATCAAATGTGGAAACTCTTTAATTGATGATATGAATGTTGCAGGAGATAAAGCGTTTAAATGGGAAGAAGAATTTAAAGAAATCATTGAAAACGGTGGTTTTGACGTTGTTATAGGTAACCCGCCTTATGGTGCTAAATTAAGTACGGTAGAACAAAATTATCTGATAAATAAGTATATTCAAGGAGGTGGTGAAACTGTCATCTCTTTTTTAAAATTTTCATACGGCACTATAAAAAATGGAGGATATCTCGGATTTATTATTCCAAAATCGTTTATATTTTCATCCAATTATCAAAGTATTCGTTCATATTTAAAAGAAGACATTTTTGAAATTGTAGATTGTAAAAAAGTATGGGACGAAGTAAAATTAGAACAATGCATTGTTGAGTTGAAAAAGAATTCCGAAACTAGATCATACCATACTTCAGTACTGAATAAACCTATAATAAATAAGATTGGAGTCATTGATAAATCAACTTTTGAAAAATATGGATTTTTTTTGAATAACGTTTCAAATCAAGAATTAAATATTGCGGACAGAATGAATAGTTTTGATCATTTCTTAAATGATATCTCACGTAACAGTAGGGGAGGACTATTTCAAAAATACATATCTGAAACTGGCGACTACCGAGTATTAGGCGGGGCCGAAATTCAAAGACACGGTATTGTTGGAATTAAAGGAACAGTTGGAAAAAAATACGTTGAAAATGATGAAAAATCTATTATTTATGAAAATAGTGTTTTAGTTCAAAGAATTGTTGCACATATTACAAAACCAATGGATCATATAAAAATTACGGCATGTATCCCTAAGGGGTGCGATTATAGAATCGTTGATACAATAAATCAAATTGTTGTAAAACCCGAAGTATCCAATAAATTAATTTGGTTATTATTAAATTCAAAATTAATAAATTGGTATGCATATCGATTTATTTTTGCAAAAGCAATTCGTACAATGCAGTTTGATAATCCCGTCACTTCAAGAATTCCAATACCAAAAATATCACCCGAAAAGCAGGCACCATTTATTGAAAAAGCTGATTTAATGTTAAATTTAAACAAAGAATTCCAAAAGAAAAAGAAAGATTTTTTTAAAATTCTAAAAGTAAGTCTAAATTTAAATGAAATTTCTAAAAAATTAGATTCATTTAACGAAATAGAATTTAATGACTTTGTAAAAGAACTTAAAAAACAGAAAATAACTATTCCTAAAAAAGACATTCCAGAATACAGCGAAATATTTGAAGAATACAGAAAAGAATTAAATAATTTACAAGATAAAATCAATAAAACCGATTCAGAAATAGATAAAATGGTCTTTGATTTGTACGAACTTACAGAAGAAGAAAGAAAATTAGTTTTAAATAGTTAATATCTATTTTAATAATTCTTTAATTATTAAAAAATCAATTAAAATAAATATTGCAAAAACTGGTTTAAATAACTTTGAAAGTATTGAAAAATTAAAACGAATAAAAAAGAGATATTATGTATTATTAAATAATAATTATTTTGTCTTTTTGCCGTTAGCTCTTACACTTGGCCTTGCTTTTTCAGCACCCTTACCTTTATACATCAATCCTCTTCCCTTCTTACCTGCAGAAGTTAAACCTCTGTTTGCTCTTCCTTTCTGATTTCCATTTGAAAGCCATGCATAGGTTTTGTCGTTTTTGATTGATGGGTGGCATGGGTCAATTAAGATAACTTCGTACCATTTTTGTTTTCCATCTTGCCCTACCCAGTATGAGTTTAAAGCTTCCATGTTAGGGTATTTTTTTGCAGCTCTTTCTTCAGCAATTCTTTGGATTGATTTAGCCATTGTAATTTTATTAACACCGAGTGTTGAAGGTTTTTTGGAGTGTTGTGGTCTTGGTTTTCTTAAACCTCCTCTTCTAACACTTACTCTTACAACGACAACTCCTTGTTTTGCCTTGTATCCTAAGTTTCTTGCTCTATCAATTCTTGTAGGTCTCTCAATTCTTACAACTGAAGGTTCTTTTCTCCATGTTTGCATTCTTGCCCACAATAATTCCTTAACGTATGAATTAGCAGGTACTTTCCATGCTTCTTTTACATAAGTATACATGCTCATGTTATCACTTAAGTTTTGTTTGTCTTTACTGTTTATGGGTTCAGCTAAATCGCTACACGCCCTACGGGAATACACCCGTCACTAACCTGCTAGTATAACCTAGCTTAACATTATGTATCAGGACAACTATATTAATTTAACGGCAAGTATATAAATAATGGACTAGAAAACACATTTACAAATTGTTTACTTTTTTACAATTGTCTATTTTGTAACTTAAATTTGGTGAAAACATGGTCGATTACTTCGATTACAAAGAATTATTAAAAAGAGCGAGATCACAACTTCCAGAAGTAGTATTCAGTGATGTAAGGTTTGAAATTCCATCCGCAGACAGTTTTGTGGAAGGAAATAGAACCATTATTAAAAATTTCAAGGATATTGCAAAATTCATGGAGCGGGATACTCACGAGTTTGCAAAATTCGTAATGAAAGAACTTGGTACTGCTGGAGACATGGAAGGAAACAGGTTAATACTACAAGGTAAGTTTGGATGGAGAATGGTAAATGAAAAAATCCAAAACTATGTAAACGAGTATGTTTTGTGTCCAGAATGCGGAAAACCCGACACAAAAATTATCAAAGAAGGAAGAATACACTTCTTAAAGTGTACTGCTTGCGGTGCAATGAAACCATTGAAATCATTATAAAACTCTTTTTCTTTTTAACCTGAATTTTACATTACCCTAGTTTTTTATTATTTTAAAGACTAATTTTATTTGGTGATTATTATGAAAGGACTCTGTTACCGTTGCGGTCATGAAGACGAACTTTTAGAAGGACTATGTAAGATTTGCTATACTCATGTAAATCCACTTATGGAGATAAATGAGGAGGTTCATGTTGAAGTATGCCATATGTGTGGCTCATATAAAAGAAGACTTTGGCAAGACCCTCAAAAAAAAGAAACTTACGAAGTTTTAGAGGAAATTGCTTATTTTGGAACAAAGGATAATTTAAAAAAATCAAATAAGAGTATTGAAGTTGATATAATAGTTCAAGAGCCAAAACAGCTTCCGGGCGGAAAACGGTCAAGGGTTGAAATTCCTGTAGTTGTATTCGCTCAAGGAAAGCTTGTTGGTGAGGATAATGAAAGGGAAGAAGAAAAAAAAGTTACAGTTTATTTAGATATGGTTCAATGTCCAAGATGCTCAAGATGTATGTCAAATTATTATGAAGGAACGCTACAAGTCCGTGCAATGAATAGATTCTTAAATGAAGAAGAAAAAAAAGAACTCGACTTGTTTGTAAGGGATGAAGCTGAAAGAAGATTAAATAAAGATAGAATGGCATTTATATCAAAATTTATATCTCAAAAAGAAGGTTTAGATTACCAAATGGGTTCAATGGGTGCAATTAGAAACATTGCTGGAGCTATAAAGGCACAATACGGCGGAAAATCAATTGAAACTGCAAAACTCGTTGGTGTTGAAAAAGATACTGGAAAAGACCAGTATAGAATTACTGTTGCAGTTAGAATTCCAGAATTTAAGCTTGGAGATATTTTAGAATATGCCAAAAAATTATATGTTGTTTCTTCGGTTAATGAGGTTAAAGTTTATTTAAACCCTATTGAATCAGGCGATAAAATCTCTTTAACTTGGAATGATGTCGAAAAAGAAGTAAAACTGATTAAAAAAGCTACTGACTGCGATACTGCAACTGTAATTTCCGTAAGTTCAGAAGTTATTATTGCAATGGATGATTTAAATTATGAGATTTATGAATATGATAATAATCTTGAAAATGTTATCGAAGGAGATAAAATTCGAATATTTAAAAATGAAGAGATAAATAGGGTTTTACAGGTTTTAAATTAACTTTAAAAAATAAAAATAAGGAAAAAATAAAAATAAAGATTTTATGATGTTATTCTATTTCTTCAATGTAACATCCAAGGCCAACTCTAGTATAGTAAACTGGGCAGTTATACACTTCCTTAAATATATTTTTTATATCAATTACGTGTTCTTTTTTAGGTATTGCAATAATTGCAGGTCCTGAACCACTAATCGTTACCCCGTATACTAAATCTTTTAACTTTTCTTTTATTTCTAAATAACCGGTAATTAATTGGGCCCTACAAGGCTCAACTACTGCATCTTTTGACATGTATTGTCCAAACAAGTCTAAATCGTTATTATATAATGCATAAATCATTCCTGCGGCTTTTCCAACGTTATTTACCATGCTTTTCATTGGAACCTCCTTTGGAAGAATTTCTCTTGCAGATTTTGTACTTACTTGTATATTTGGTAGTGCAACAATTACATCAATTTCTACAGGTATATGCAATACTTCTAAAGGTTCATAGTTAGTAGTAAGGGTAAATCCCCCAAATATTGCTGGAGCAACATTATCTGCATGAGGTGCACCTGCTGCAACAGCTTCACCAAGAGAAGCGTATTTCACAAGGTCTAATTTTGATAGTTTAAGTTCAAAAAGTTCATTTAATCCAAAAGCAACTCCGGCACACGATGCAGAACTACTTCCAAGGCCACTTCCGGGTTTTATTCCCTTTACTATATGAATATGAATTCCTGATTCTATTTTAAAATCTTCAATCATTTTTTTGGCAACTACTCCTGCAGTATTCTCTTCAACATTTGTTGGAATTTCTTCTGCTTTTTCTCCCTCTAATGTGATTTTAATTCCAAATTCGTCTACTTTTTCAATAGTAACTATGTCATAAGGTTTTGAAAGGGCAATTCCAAAAATATCGTAACCCGGGCCTAAATTTGCAGACGTTCCAGGAGCGCATACTTTTACTTTTTTCATGATACCACCAAATACTCTTAATAATATTAATCGTAAACCTTTAAGTAAAATACATATAAAAAAGCTTAGTTTTATAAATATTAAAAAATTATGAAATATTTCTAATAAAATAGATATTATAACATAATTATAAACCATTTAAAAGAGCGTAAAGCTTCCCGTTTCTAGAACCGAAGTATATAGTTCCATCTTCATCAATTACTGGGGAAGATACTATCCAGTTTTCAGTATCAAAATTCCATTTTTTAGTTCCGTCAGGATTTATGGCATATAAATTACCATCATATGAACCAAAATAGATTGTACCATCTTTTCCAATTGCGGGAGAAGATTCAATTCGCTTTTTTGTACTAAATCTCCATTTTTCTGTTCCGTCAGGATTTATGGCATATAAATTACCATCAAGAGATGTTACATATATTGATTCATCATTTGAAATAGCAGGTTTTGAAACTACCCAGTACCCCGCATAAAAGTTCCATTTTTCTGTTCCGTCAGGATTTACTGCATAAACCTTATCTGAACCAAAATAGATTGTACCATCTTTTCCAATAGTAACTTGGGACACTACGGAGTCATTTGTTTTAAATCTCCATTTTTCTGTTCCGTCAGGATTTATGGCATATAAATGTTCGTCATTTGAACCAAAATAGATTGTACCATCGTTATATACAACTGGAGTTGAATAAATCGACTTTCCCGTTTTAAATCTCCATTTTTCTGTTCCGTCAGGATTTATGGCATATAAATTACCATCAAGAGATGATACATATAAAACATTGTTAAATATTGTAAAATCCGACAAAATTGCTTTTTCAGTTTTAAAAATCCATTTTTTAGCCCCTTTTGGACTTACTGCATAAACCTTATCTGAACCAAAATAGATTGTACCATCTTTTCCAATTAACGGTTTACATTCTATTACTTCACCAGATTTAAATGACCAGTGTATTGTTCCATCAGGATTTACTGCGTAAAGACATTTATCGCTTGAACCAACGTATACAGTCCCCTTTTCATCGAAATTGGGACTCGAATCTATACTTTTTCCTATAATAAATTCCCATTTTAAAATATTTCCATGTTCGCCCCCACGAAACATGTTATTCACCTACCCCATTTTTAATATGTATGCCTTCTTATGTTAGTAACATATATAATAATTTTTATTTAAGTTTTTAAAATAAATATAAAGAAGTTTAAACCAGAACAGATAATATAGTTAGCATTCAAAAATAGGGAGGGAATTTTCATGATTAAGAAATTAAAAAATACGGATATAATAGTTCCCTTGGAAACCCCAAAATCCATGTATGACGAATATATAAAAAATTACCTTGAAATTACCAAAAATACCGGTAAATTAATGCTTTTTGCGGGAGACCAAAAAATTGAGCACCTTAATGACGATTTTTACGGCGAAAATATTTCAATAGATGATTCAGACCCTGAGCATTTATTCAAAATTGCAGCTAATTCTAAAATCGGAGTATTTGCAGCACAGCTTGGATTAATATCTCGCTATGGAAGAGATTACAGTGGTGTAAACTATCTTGTTAAATTAAATTCTAAAACTAATATCGTAGAAACTGAGCAAAAAGACCCTTTAAGCTGTGCTTTATTAAGTGTAGCCGATGTTTTAGAGTTTAAACAGAATTCTGGACTGAATATACTTGGAATAGGGTATACAATATACCTTGGAAGTGAATTCGAGTCAATAATGCTTTCTGAAGCTTCAAAAATAATATACGAAGCCCATAAAAATGGCTTTGTAGTTGTACTCTGGGTTTATCCAAGGGGAAAAGCCGTTAAAAATGAAAAAGACCCCCATTTAATTGCAGGGGCCGCAGGAGTTGCTTCATGCCTTGGAGCAGATTTTGTAAAGGTAAATTATCCTAAAGGGGAAAATCCTGAAATATTATTTAAAGAAGTAGTTATGGCCTCAGGAAGAACAAAAGTAGTATGTGCAGGTGGAGGAAGTAAAAGTCCTGAAGAATTTTTAAAGGAGCTTTATAACCAAATCCATGTTTCAGGAGCGTTTGGAAATGCTACTGGCCGTAATATACATCAAAAACCATTAAATGAAGCAGTAAATATGTGTAATGCAATTTATGCAATAACTATTGAAGATAAATCTGTTGAAGAAGCTTTAAAAATATATAACGGGAATATGAAGTAAAATAATAAATTAGGGTGGTTTAATTTGGATATGGATGTAATACTTGGATTAATAGATACTCTTGAAAAAAAAGGAGTTGGACTGCAACTGTCTGTTGAAAGTAAAAAAACAGTTGAAATTTCCATAAAGAATAAAAATATCGATATTAATATTGTAGAACCTTCAAAAATTGGAAAATTAATAAAAGAACTAAATATAAATAAACCATAATTCTAATCTTTTTTAATAATATCATTTACGATATAATTTTTCTTTTCTATTGCCATATCGCACGTTTTTTTAACTTTTTCTTTCATTTCTTCAAAATCATCTGGTTTTTGTTCCCCTATGATTTTTTTAACAGGAGTATATGCAGCCTCCCTAAACTTTGGAATTAATGGTTCAGTTTTTCCTTCTTTTGTAATTAAATAACTGGTATTTCCTTCTTTTACTATTCCAATTTTTTTTGCCCCAGTTTTTTCCATAATTTCGGCAGAATTTTCGTTTGGAGCTATTATTAAAAGACTATCTATTGAAACTCCTAAGGGGTCAATATTTAACTCTTCAAGCATTTTAAGCACTTTTGGATTTATAAGGCTATAAACATCTTCTTTAATAATTTCAAGGGAAACTTTTGCAGTATTTGATATTTCGTATGCATCTCCCCTTAAACCGCCGTTTGTAACATCTGTCATTACGTGAACGTATTTTAAAAGGTCATTTTCAATTAAACTTTTACACGCTTTTAAAAAATCAACGTTTATTGTTTCCCCTATAACGTCAAACATTCCATAGTAAAGTGCCGTTGTTGAAATGGTTCCTCCACCGCTCCCTTCTGTCATTAAAATTACGTCCCCAACCTCTGCTCTTTTTCTTGCTGTAGGCTCCCCTTTTTCAATTACACCTATTGCACCAACTGCACTTACCATTCTATCCCCTAGTACCATGTCTCCTCCAACCCTTAATGTACTTCCTGCAACTAGCGGAACGGAAACAGCTTCAGAGACTGCGCAAATACCCGAAGTATAATCAAATATCTTTGAAACATCCCCATCATCTGCAAGGTGAATATCACTAATTAATGCAACTGCATCTGCACCCATAACATAAACATCCCTTAAAGCAGCTCTTGCAACGTGAAAACCTGCTAAAAACGGAAAATCACTGAGTCTTGAGTGTGTGCCGTCAATTGCAACTACAACGTGTTCTGCTTTTGCCCTAACTACTCCTGCGTCGTCTTGATCAGTACTATCAACTTCGGTTTTTTGTTTAGTACTTTCAATAATTCTCGCAATTTCGCGGTGTACAAAAAAATCCCCCTGCCCCCTACTTCCAACGCCCATTTTACCCATTGTAATTCCAGAATTAGGGCAGTCTAATATATATTTCAAAGCATTGTCCTTTGAATCATGGTATTTTTCAGTCGTTTTAACTTCTTCTAAAACTGCTCCTAAAAATCGTTTTGCCCATTCATCATCAGTTTCCTTTATTTCAACTACTCGCTTAAAACCGTCTTCAATAATTTTATCTTCAGAAATGCCTTTTTTAAGACATCTTCTTACATAACCTTCTATATCCATTCTTTTCACCGGCCTAAAAATAAAATAGAAAACTAATATGGTTTAGTTTCCAAGTTTTAAAATTGCTTCAGCCAAATCCCCGTTTACATCTTCTAAAGCGGTTTTAGCTTCCTCTTTTGAAACGTTACATTGTGTTGCAACCATTTCAATATCCTCTTCAGTTACTTCTACCTTAACTTCAGTGTCTTCTATTTTTTCCGCAGTTTTCGACGTATTTTTAGACCTTCCAGAAATAGTATACGTTTTTGTACCCATCATATCCATTACTTGGACTTTTGGCTTATCAAATACCATAATTTTATCTTCAAGTTCGATAGTAACCTTTACTGCTTTTAAGTCTTCACTATCCATTCCAAAATCTTTCATCATTTTTTGCATTTGTTTCATCATTCTTGGATTCATTTTTCCGCCTGGGAACATGAAAACACCTCTATAACCTTTTTGATAATATTTAAGATATATATAATTTAAACGCATTCTATAAAAATATATTAGAATAGAAATTACCAAAATAGATTAAAATATAATTATTAATAATATATCCTTTTTTTAAAACCGATATTTTACAAAGTCCACTCTAATATTTTTATATATTATTTTACCATTTAGTTCATTAGTGTAATTTTAGTGTAATTTAAGAGGGAAAAAATGGATAATGACATTATGAATATTAATGATAAGGAATTAATTAAAAAATCAATCCAAACAATCCAGAAACTCTCTGAAAAGTTGGATGACGTAAAAATAATGCACGTTTGTGGTTCACATGAACATACAATTTGTAAATATGGAATTAGAGATGTTTTACCTGAAAATATTACTGTAGTACCAGGACCCGGATGCCCAGTATGTGTTACAACCCAAAAAGAAATTGATGAAGCAATGTATTTAGCAGAACAAGGATACACGATTGCAACTTTAGGTGATATGTATAGGGTTCCAGGAAGCAAAAAGTCGCTAATGGAGCTTCAATCTGAAGGAGCGGATGTTAGAATTGTTTACGGAATTCCAGACGCAGTAAAATTGGCAAAAAAGCAGGATGAAAAGGTAATTTTTGTTGCAATTGGTTTTGAAACTACTGCACCAACAACAGCTGCTGAACTCCTATCAAAACCTGAAAATTTCTACATATTAAATTCACATAGGCAAACTCCGCCAGTAATGGGCTTTTTACTTAGTGGTGGAACGGAATTGAAGTTAAACGGTTTTATATGTCCAGGTCACGTTTCAACAATTACTGGTTTAAAACCATATTATGGGCCATGTGAAACATATAAAGCTCCGATGGTTGTTGCAGGGTTTGAACCAATTGATGTTATGGCCTCCCTTGTAATGATACTAAAACAGCTTGTAAAGGGCGAAGCTAAAGTTGAAAATGAATATAAAAGAGCAGTGAAGGAAGAAGGAAACGTTATTGCACAAAAAATTATGAATAAGGTGTTTGAACCTTCAGACGTTGCTTGGAGGGGGTTTCCGGTGATTAAAGATGGCGGAATGAAATTAAGAGAAGAATTTAAAAAGTACGATGTTTCTGAAAATATCGATATTCCAGAAATTAAAGAGGTAATAAATAAGGCCTGTATATGCAGTGAAATATTAAGGGGGGAAAAACTTCCAAATGACTGCAAACTTTTTGGAAAGACTTGTGACCCTTTAAATCCGGTTGGAAGTTGCATGGTTTCTGATGAAGGAACTTGCAGGATATTTTATAAATACAGTAGATTTAGATAATTATTTTAACTTTTTAACGGATTTAAAAAAAATTTTTAAATTAAATCTCAAGTATGCTTGACTTAAGTTTATATGTGCTACTGCAATTACTTTTATCTTCATCAATTATTTTAACATCTTTTAAAGACACTAAACCTTGTTTTTCAGCAGTTTTTTCAATTCCCATCTTTTTATCAGTATCAATTTCTAAAACATGAGCCTCTAACTCATTAATACATGAAAGGTAAGCTGCAACTGCCCTGTGATGCCCATCAACTAGAATATATTTTCTACCAATATTTGTTTTTATCACGATTATCGGTTCTGCGAGGCCTCTTTTCAATTCATAGGCTCGCCCGTAAAGTTCATCCTCGTACACTTTTGACTGCGTTGGAATTAATTCATTAATTGGAATCGTTTCACGTTTGGTTGTTAATTCATAGCCAAGATTTTTATAGGAGTTTATAATTTTTTCAAGCTTTTTAGGAGTAGTTTTTTCAATTTGAGACCGTATAACATCCGTATTTGTAATTATTCCAAGAATATTATTTTCTTCATCAACTACGGGAAGTTTTGAAAAACCAGTTCTAAACATTATTCTTCCAGCATCCATTATGTTTGTTTTCGGTTTTGTAACTATCATGTCATCACGATTGGTCATTAAGTCTTTTACTTGTTCGGATTCTAATTTTCCAATAATATCATGAACTGAAATGATTCCTTTAACCTTTGAATTAACTACAACTGGAAATGTGTCGTGAGTTGTTTTTTTAACAAGTTCAATAATATCCAAAACTGTTGAACTAGGGTCTAGCGAATTAACTTTTTTTGTCATGTACTCTTCAACGTAAACCATCGATATCTACCTTTTTATACAGTATTTCGCCTGTTTTTAAATTTTTAATTTCTAAAATTCGATGAAATGGAATATGGGTTTCGTTAAAAACTAAAAAAGAGTCGTTTATAATAATATTATTTACTGAAATTGATTTTTTATTATCTGGTGCGCCCCTATGGAGGTAAATTATAACATAGTCTTTAGGGCTACTTTTAGGATGCCACAATAACCTATTTATCAGTTCCTTTAACATAATATCCAGAATAAAATTTAATAAAATCTTTACTTACTGCTTATCTTGTGAAGACATATCTTCTTCTTCGATACCCATAGTTTCAAATATTTTTGCCTGAATTGCTTCTTCTACAAGTTTTCTAAGTGCACTTTTGTCAGATACTGACTGAAAGATTCCAAGTTCAACACTTGCAGCAGCGGAAGCTTGATGGCCTCCGCCACCAAATGCAGACTTCATTATGTTTCCAACGTCAATCCTTAAGTCTTTTGTTCTTGAACTTATATGTATTTCATTATCTGAAATTCCAAATATATAAGTTGTATTTATCCCTTCAGTTTTTAGTAAAAATTCCGCTGCCCTTGGAAGAGCGTCTCTATTTTTGATATTTCCAACATAAGATAAAGCAATACTTCCCTTTACTATTTTTCTATTCATTATGGCTTTTCCTAAAATTTCCATTGTTTCAGTATCTATATCGGGATTTTCAATCATTTCCAAAACTTTAGGGTCCATTAGGCCTTGTAAATAACTTGCAGCTTCAAAATCTTTTTTAGAAGTTTTCCGTTTAAAATAGTTTGTATCAGAAGTAATTGCATAATACAGGGCTGTTGAAAGATTTCTATTCGGTACGATATCAAGTTCAATTAAGTATTTAGTTAAAATAGTAGCAGTTGCACCTATTTCTGGATTAACATCCATATATCTTGCAGTTAAATCCCCATTATCATGGTGATCAACAATAACCGAAAGTTTAGAGCGGTCTACATCAATTGGAAGTGTTTTAGATGAAGATAAATCAACTACTGCAACAGAACAGTAATTTAAAGCGTTTAATTCATCAACTTGATTTAATTTAATTCCTAAAAGATTTACCATTGCTTTATTTTCATCATAACCGATTTTTCCGCCGTAAGCAATCTCTGAAGATACACCCCATTTTTCAAAAATCGCTTTTAACGCCATTGCACTTGCCATTGCATCAGGGTCTGGGTTTTTATGCATTAATATTAAAAAAGGAGCTTTATGATTATTTACAGGAGTTTCTTCTGGAGTATAATAGTTTTTAAATGAATTTTTAGCATCTATTGCTATTTCCTTTAGTTCATTTAATTTCCGCCTGAGTTTTGACTTTTCAATTTCATTTACAACGTCTCTTGCAGCACTTTCAAGTGGATAAATAACTTTGTTTATAGTAAGTCCGTTGTATATTTCCGGATATCTAACCATTCCTCGAACTATTAAGTATGCTTTTGCATTAATTTCAGGAATAAGTCCTACAATTTTCTTATTAACTTCAAAATCGTTTGTTAAAACAATTATTGTATCAGCATCTTTTATTTTTGCCCGTTCTAAAACATCAGGTTCGGAAGCATCGCCAATTACATAGTTAAAATCTCCATTTTCATGAGATTCAAAAACAGCATCATTTTTATCAATCACCGTTACTTTATCAACATTTTTGGCGTTATTTACGACTTTACGTCCTAAAGAACCATACCCTATGACCAAAATCATTTTATGCCTCCGAAAAAATTTCGAAATTAATTAAGTTATATGGTGTTCCAAAAGTTTTATTATGACTACATTTAACGTACAGAGTATATATTTGTAATGCTACGTCATTTGTATAATTAAATTTAAAAATACTACATTCCCCAAAATATACTTTTTTCGAGCTTTTGTTTTAATTCCATGTATCTTAAAAGAGCTTCTTTTTCATCGCCCCTTAATTCGTCCTTATATATGTGGTAAAGTTTTCTAACTTCAGGTTCTGAAACTTCGACATATAATATATCATTCTCTTTTGCATTTCTTCCAAGAATCATGTTTCCATCAATCGAAACTGGAACTTGCATCCCTACTTTAGCTTCCTTTATATTTTCCTGCTGATTATTCCGAATTTCTTTAACATAACCAAGTTTTTTACCGTCATCAGACATTATATGGCTCCCAATTTTTAATGTACCATATAAAATTTCAACACCACATACTGCGGGGCCTTTCTGCCGGAAAATGCAATTTGGAAGAATTTTAATCATTGCAGGCTTTGTAAGCTTATTTAGTTCATCAGACTTTAAAAGCTCTTCCATTTCTTTTAACCATGCTCCATAGTCTTCAACTAATTTATATATAATTTTACCTTCAAGTAATTTTACGTCTGTTTTTTCGAGCTCTAATTTTGCATCGGGCAATGTTTTAGTATTAAATGAAATTATTAAGCCATTTAATGGATCTGAAGATGAATAAGATGATGCTTCAATAATATCTTTTTTAGAAACGTCTCCAACTTCTGCTTTTTTAATATTTGCTTTTGCTTTTCGTAATTCATTTGCAATAGCTTCTAATGAGCCCATTGTATCTGCTTTTATAATTATTCCTTCTTCGTCAGTCTTTATCGTAAACTCTTCAATTTCTTCCGTTATTTCATCCATTGCTTTATTTATATGCTCCTTTGGAACGATTCTTAATGGACTTCCCGATACAACCATTTCTAATTCGGGGGCAGAGATTTTAACCCCTGTTGCAGCTGAAATTTCCCTTGAAGGCTTAAATTTATCTTTAGGATCCCTCATTTCATCTAATTCTTTTGGTTTTAAAAGTGCCTTTACCTTGGACGTTACAATGCCATCAGGGTTACCAATAACAATGTAATCCCCGGTTCTTGCAATTCCGTCGTATATTATCGCATCAATCGTTCTACCAAGTCCTTTTTCTTCTTTTACTTCTAAAACAGTTCCTTTTGCATAACCTTCTACATTTAAAGCAAGTTTTTGTTCTAAAAATTTCTGTGCAAGTCCCGCAATAATAATTAAAAGGTCAGGAACTCCTTCACCCGTAATTGCGGATACGGGAACCACGTTAATTGTTCTTGTGGTATCTTTAACTCTTGAAAATAAGTCGGCATCAAAACCTAATTCATTTAAATGCTTGATAACATTTTCATAAAGCCTTATCTCAAATTCAGTCATTGCATTTGGGTGTTGAACTTTTTCATTAAAATTTAGAATAAATGGCCCATTACTTGAACTCCAACCAGGAATTCTGTCTAATTTATTAGCTGCAACTACAAACGGAGTTTTACATTGTTTTAATATATTTATTGCTTCAATTGTCTGGGGTTTAAATCCTTCGTTTATATCCACTACTAAAATTGCTATATCTGCTAATGCTCCGCCCCTTTTCCTTAAAGAAGTAAATGCTTCGTGTCCCGGTGTATCTATAACTAATAGTCCAGGAATAGATAGATTAGCATTAAATAGCCCTAAAAGATCCTTTGAAACTTTTTTTATCGTGTTTATTGGAATTTCGCTTGCACCGATATGCTGGGTTATTCCACCAGCTTCTCTCTGTGTAACTCTTGTACTCCGTATTTTATCAAGAAGTGAAGTTTTACCGTGGTCTACGTGACCTAAAACACTCACAATTGGACATCTCAATGCCATAATATCACCAATCAATTTTAATTTCTAAAACTAAAAATGTGTTTCATCCAAAGATAACAAAATTATAAAAAATCCGAATCAAAAATTAGTAATCTACAGATTATATAGTTTACTAAAAATAAAAATTTTTATCGCATATTTATCGTAGTCTGATTTTTCAATTTAGTACTGTTTTTAAATTAATCCAATATTTGTAAATAGCTTTTGATAAATTTAAATTGTATTATGGTATAAATTTATTTTGTTGTGAGAACGGTTTTCACTTTTAAATATTTATCCACGTCCATTTTTTTATTTAAATTATCAATTCTAAATTATTTGCTATCAAAAAATAACTCAATTTCTTTTTTTGCACCATCTATTGAATCCGATGCGTGTATAATGTTTTTAGGAAGGTATAATCCAAAATCTCCCCTAATAGTTCCCGGAAAAGCGTCATAAGGGCAGGTATTTCCAATCATTTTTCTAACCGTATTTATTGCCCTTTCACCCTCGATTACCATTGCAACAATTTTTCCAGAAGTCATAAAAGTTATTAAGCGCTCGTAAAATTCTTTTCCCTTATGTTCGGAGTAATATTCTTCCGCAAGTTCTTTTGAAAGTTTCAACATTTTAATTTCAATAATATTAAATCCCCTATCCTCAAATCGCTGTATAATTCTTCCAATTAACTTTCTTTCGACTGCATCAGGTTTTAATGCTACAAAAGTTTGTTGAATTTCATCCTCGCATCTCATAACATCCCCTTTTTTAAACATTCCAATTAATTAATAATCTAAAAACAGTATATTTTAATTGATATAATTATTTTACTAACAAAATAGAACAAAATATTGAAGATTAAGTGAAAATTTAAATAATAAAAAATGCACTAAGGTGGAATCATTGAAAAATACGATCTATTACTTTTCTGGAACTGGAAATTCGCTTTATCTCTCAAAAAAATTAGCAGAACGCCTCAAAGATTTTGAAGTAAAATCTATTAAAAATGCAGTTCAAAATAACGATTACGTTTGTAATTGTGAAAAAATAGGGATTATATTTCCAGTATATTGTCTTGGAATTCCTGAAATTGTTGAAAGATTTATTGAAAATATTCATATTGAAAATAATCCCTATATTTTTTGTATTGCAAATTATGGTGGCGAATATGGGGGAGCTTATTTTCAATTGTCTGAATTATTAAATAAAAAAGGTAAAATTTTATCTGCAAACTTTGGAATAAAAATGCCTGATAATTACGTTGTTTTATTAAATTCTCCAAAAAAGCATAATATTGAAAAAATACTGGATAATGCCGATATAATGATAGAAAAAGTTGCAAAGTCAATAGATGCTAGCGAAAATAATAATTTTGGAATGCAGTTATTTAAAAAAATAGGATATAAAGTAATTTATCCATTTTGGAAGCGTAATCTTTCGAAATTCGATAAAAGTTTTAAGGTATCAAAAAATTGTAACCTTTGTGGAACATGTAAATTAGTATGCCCTGTTCGAAATATTGATATAAAAGATGGACATATCATATGGAAACACGGGTGCCAAGATTGCATGGCATGTATACAAATTTGTAACAAAAAAGCTATTTCTAGATGGTTAAGTAAATATAACCGGCAATACTTTAACCCTAGAATTTCAACCGCTGAATATATGCGTGGTGATATCAAATGATAACAATACTAATGGGCAGTAAAAGTGACGTAGAAGTTGCAAAAAAAGCATGTTCAATTTTAAAAGATTTTGAAATCCCTTTTGAGGTTAGAGTAGCTCCAGCACATAGGACTCCAGAACTGGTTGAAAATATTGTAAAAAATTCAAAGTCAAAAGTATTTATCGCAATTGCAGGTCTTGCAGCACATTTACCCGGAGTAGTTGCCTCAATGACTACAAAGCCAGTTATTGCAGTGCCTGTTGAAAGTAAGATGGATGGACTTGATGCACTTTTAAGTTCTGTTCAAATGCCTCCAGGAATTCCTGTTGCATGTGTTGGAATCGATAGGGGAGAAAATGCGGCGATTTTAGCTGTTCAAATGCTTTCAACGTCTGATGAGAACCTTTCAAAAAAATTAGCAGAATTTAGGGAAAAACAGAAAGAAAAAGTAATTTCAGACGACTCTGAAGTTTCAAAAATGTTTTAGATAATGCCTAAAAAACTAAATAAAAATTTGAAGTTTTTAAATTTCCACATAGATATCTTTTCCTTTTCTCATTGCATTTTCAAGTTCTTTACCAATTACCGTTTTTTTGCTGATATTTACGTTTCCACTAGAACTAACGGTTGCAGTGCATACGTATTGCCCCTCAACATAAACTTTAATATTTGCACCGATAAAGTCTTCCCCAACTTCAACTACAATATGTTTTCCAGTTTCCGTTAATTTAGTAGTTTCATAGTCATTTATAAACTCGTAACTCCCCCCTATTTTATCAATTTCTTCAAATTCCGTTTTTTCCCGAACACTTATTCTAAGGCCCGTTAATTCCTCGATTTTTGAAATTTCTTTTCCACCTTTTCCAATTATTGAAGGAATAAACTTTTCCAAAACTTTTACTTCTACTGTATCGTTGTTTATAACTTTTATTTCTGGCTTTGATTTTTTTGGAAGGTGTTTTTTCAAAATTTCGGAAATTTTTTCTTCAGCGTATTTTAAAACAGGCCCTTTTTTAGTTGCAGTTTCTCTTATAGGCATTACTACAACCTGTTCTCCATAAGTATATATTTCGTATTCTGGCGACCTTGTTAAAAAGTCAACAACCTCAATTACTGGCCTTGCAAGGTCTGCTTCTTTCATCCCATGCGGAACTTTAACGTTAAACTCCACATCATAAACTTTTCCAATTTTACCCTTTTCTATAAATACTACCGTATCAACAATCTGAGGAATTATTCCAAGTTCTACTCTTCCAATTAACCTTTGAATAGAATCTATTGGTTTTGAAGCATGAACTACCCCAACCATTCCAACTCCTGCCATTCTCATATCTGCAAATATTTCAAAATCTTTTGTCTTTCTTACTTCATCATATATTGTATAGTCGGGGCGCACTAAAAGCAAAATATCGCATGTTTTTTCCATGCTACCTTCGAGTGGGGCATATTGAGTTATTTCATTTCCAACTTGTAAATCTCTTGGGCTCTCCATTGTTTTTACAATTTTTCCCATATTTTTAAAGCGTTCTGCAAGAGCTGCAACAAAAGTTGATTTACCACTTCCGGGAGCTCCTGAGACGAAAACACCTTCTGCATTATCAAGTCGTTCTTTTAAGTCCTCTGAAAGGTTGTAATCTTCTAAAGATACCTTTGTAATTGGCCTAACTGCCGTAATTTCTAGAGCTTCTGAAAATGGAGGCCTTGTAATAGATATTCTTAGGTTTCCAAGCTGGATTACAGTTGCTCCAAACCGTTCTATCTCGATAAGTCCATTATTTTGTTCGGTATATTTTAAAATATTATCAATAAGAACTTTCAAATCATTTTTTGTAAGTGTTTCTGGGATATATGGAATTAACCTTACATTTCCCGGTTTTCCACGTTTTACATACGGGATACAGTCTTCTTTTAAATGAACCGAACTTGTAATTTCATCAAAATACTTTTTAATAAATAAATCTACTCTTTTTTCGACTACTTTTAAAAATTTAGCTAGTATTCCCTGTGCTACTGCCAAATTGTACTGAATTTTATCGCTTGTAAAAAGTATAGATTTTGTTTCCCTTGCAACTTTCCTAATTATTGCATCAATTTCTCCGCCCCTTGCAAGTGAAACTTCATCAATAGAAGGCCTTTCACCATAATATTCTATTTCAATTCCTTTTTCTTTTGAAATATCTATTAGATTCTTCAATTCTTCAATTCCGAAGTATCCAATTTCCCGGCCCTTATTTGCCTGTGCTTCAAGCTCAGATATAACTGCTTCTGGAACAATTATCTTGCAATTTTCAATTAAACCTTTTTCTATAAATTCAGTAATCCGTCCATCAATTATTACACACGTGTCTACTGTAATTTTACAGTCTTCAAACCGTTCAATACCTTCAACGGCGTTATCATCTTTTTTTATAGCTTCCAAAATCGGCATATCAATCACCAAAAAAATAAAATGTAAATTTTGTTAAAATAATATAAAAATAAATATTAATCTAGTTTATCTCCAATAACTGTTGAGTTGCCGGTATTTAAATCTACTTTATTATGAAAACATGACATATATCCTTCATGACATGCCCATCCAGTTTGTTCCACGATAAAAAGGAGGGCATCACCATCACAGTCTTTAAATACTTCAAGTACCTTTTGAACGTTCTTACTTTCCTCTCCTTTCATCCATATTTTATTCCGGCTGGTTGAAAAATAATGCATTAAACCAGTTTTTAGCGTCATCTTAAGCGATTCTTTATCCATGAATGCCGTCATGAGTACATTTTTATATTTATCGATGGCAATTGCAATTAAAAGTTCTTTGTCATCAATTTTTCTAAATTTTAAATCCATATTTTGAACTATTTTTCCAAAGTTTTCTTTGATATCAATGTCTTTAATGCCCATATTTTCACTATTTACCTTGTTAATTCAAATCCTGTATTATTTGCCCTTGTTGAAATTATTTCGCCGTCAATTCCATGAATATCGAAATACTCATTTGAAGCTTCAATTATAGTTTTTTTGTCGCCCAAAGAATATATTGTTGGGCCAAAACTTGAAATGCCGCTGTAAGAAATCTTCTGAAGTTTTTCAAGCATGTTTTTTATTGCAGGGCTTTGTAATTTAACTTCTGCCTTTTTAAATCCTAATTTTTGTAATTCGTTTATACAAAAACCAAATGAGTCTAAGTCATTTTCAATTACGGATGGAATCATCTTCATTAAAATTATCCTGCAAATTTTTTCAGTTTCAGATTCTAAAATGGGGCAATACTTTTTAAACATGTCTACTTCTCTTTCACCATATATCTGTTCACCTTTTGGCATTGTTAAAACAATATCCCAATTAAAGTCGTGTCTAAAAATTACAGGTGCAGGCCTTACATTTTCAGAAACAGATGACGGTTGAAAGTCAAATTTGTCTTTTCCAATTCCAAAGGAGTGCCCCGAATCAATAATGTAACCTCCCTTTTCAAAAGAAGCTACGCCAATTCCAGAGGTACCTCCTCGTCCAGTAATTTTTGCTAAATTTTCCGCATTTATTTCGTGACCGTATACTAAGGACGTGATTTTTCCAGTCGAAAGGGAAATCTGTGTTCCACTCCCAAGGCCCGAATGTGCAGGAATTACGCCATTTACCGTCAATTTAATTCCATTCTCCCCAATTTTAGATAAAACTTTTCTTGCAGAATCTAAAATCCTTCTTTCAATGTCTATTTTATCTTTTTCTTCAATTTTTACTTTAAAATCGATTTCTATTTCGTCACTTTCCAATCCTTCGATTTTAAAATTAGGATAATCAATTGCTACCCCTAATCCGCCATCTACCCTACCTAAATTTCCATTTAAGTCAATTAACCCCATGTGAATTCTTGAAGGAGAAGTCAGTTTCATTAAAATTCACCTTTAAACCATTGCCTCTATCAAGTCGCCCCTTGTAATAATTCCAACCAATTTTCCATTTTCAACGACAGGAAGTCTCTTAATTTTATTTTTAACCATTGTTTCAGCTGCTTTATTTATTGTTGTTTCTGGAGAAATTGTAATTACCTTTTCGGTCATTGCTTCCCATACTTCTATTTTAAGAGCATTATCAATGTCTTCCATAAATTGTTCAACCTTTAGGGCTGTTTTTAAAGGTAATTCAATTAAATCAAATGGCGATGGTAAGACTAAACTAACTCTTTCATCGTGTGAAGTTATAGATTTAATTATATCGCTTTCAGATATTATTCCAACTATACGTTCTCCTTCAACAATTGGGGCTCCGCTTATTGATTTTTCCCGAAATAGTTTGATTACTTTTTCAATACTGTCATCCTTATTTAGTGTTATTGGGGTTTTCATTACATTTTTTACAAAAATCATTGCAATCACCACTAATTATCAACAAATATATATAATCCATAATTGATATAGCTAGTAGTTATATGGTGGTAAAATGTATATAAGTGTTAACAATGGCGTTACAGAATGCGAAATCAGACTTGTTGGAACTGCCCACGTATCTGATGACAGTATTGCTTACGTTGAAAACGCAATTATAGAAATGGATCCTGAGCTTGTTGCTATTGAACTAGATAAAGATAGATTCATCTCAATGCTTCAAAATAAAAAGGAAAACGTTGATTTAAAGGCAGTAATTAAGCAAGGTAAGGTAGGAATATTTTTAATCCATTCAATTTTAGCAAATTTTCAAAAAAATATCGGGGAACAGTTTGGAATAAAGCCTGGAAGCGAAATGAAAAAAGCCACCGAACTTGCAATACAGTATCAAAAACCCATCTCATTGATAGACAGGCCGATTGGAATTACCCTTTCAAGAACTGTTAGTAAAATGTCATTTAAAGAAAAATTTCGGTTTTTACTAGGATTATTAACTGAAAAAAATGTTGAACTTGATGAAAAGGCAATTAATGAAATGGTAGAAAATGCAGAAGACATGATATTAATCTTAAAAGACATTTCACCATCGATATACCTAACTTTGGTTGATGAAAGAGATAAATACATGGCTAAAAATATTTTTGAAGCAAGTAAGGGGAAAGAAAGAATTCTTGCAGTTGTTGGGGCAGGCCACTTAGCCGGAATTAAAAAATATTTAAAAGAACTTGAATCAGGCCATGAAATTGACATTAAAGAACTCCTGGAAGTAAAAAAAAACAGTAACATAATGGGAAAATTAGTTTCTATTGTAATACTGATGATTATTCTTTATGGGTTTTACAGTGTATCGAATAATTTAGAAGCATTAAAGAGCCTTACTTTCGAATGGATTTTAATAAATGGAGTTCTTTCTTCATTAGGCGTTGTTTTAGCAAGGGGGAAATTGCAAACAATTATTGCAGCGTTTTTAGCAGCCCCAATAACTTCTTTAATTCCAATTATAGGTGCAGGTTACGTTGCAGGGCTCGTAGAGTTGAAATTTAGAGACGTAGCCTTTGAGGATATTTCAAAGATGATAAATACTGAAAGTTTCAAAGAACTGATGTCAAATCAGGCAATGAGGGTCTTACTTGTTGCAGCACTTGCAAATCTTGGTAGTACAGTTGGAACTCTTTATTTTGTCCCCCGATTTATTTAGTAATTACTAAAATTAAAAAAGGTTAATACTATTTAATGAAATTTAAACCTTATTTTCTTCAATTTTGTCGTTTTTTAAATCAGTATCGGATTTTTCCAAGTTATTTTCTTCTGTGTTATTTTCTTCTGTGTTATTTTCTTCTGTGTTATTTTCTTCTGTGTTATTTTCTTCTGTGTTATTTTCTTCTGTGTTATTTTCTAAAGAAGTACTGTTTGTTTTATTATTGTCTTCAATTACGGTATTGTTTATAGGATCTACTGTATTGTTTATAGGATCTACTGTATTGTTTATAGGATCTACTGTATTGTTTATAGGATCTACTGTATTGTTTATAGGATCTACTGTATTGTTTATAGGATCTACTGTATTGTTTATAGGATCTACTGTATTGTTTATAGGATCTACTGTATTGTTTATAGGATCTACTGTATTGTTTATAGGATCTACTGTATTGTTTATAGGATTTTTAAGTTCTTCCTTATTTTCAATTTTAAATGTTAAAGTTTCTTTTGAGTTTATATTTTTTTCATTGTCTTCAGCATATATTCTTATAGAATGTGTCCCATAAGCAAGGTCATTTATTGTAACTATATAATACTCTGATCCATCATAATTCATGTTAAAATTTATTTTTCCATCAAGAACTGCCTTTACGGACTTTATTCCAGATTCATCTGTTGCGTTTACCTTAATTGTCACGCTTGTTTCCCTAAATATATTTTTATTATCTGGCTCTATTATTTCTACCTTTGGAGGGGTAGTATCCCCATCATTTACCTCAAATGTAACTTTTTCGTTATAGTTTATGTTTCCAGCATTATCTGTTGCAAATACCCATAGCGAATGAACACCCCTTCCAAGACCCGTTATAACATTTATGTAGTATCCAGAACTTTCTATGAGTTCTACGTTATAGTTACCTACTTTCGCATATACTGATTTTATTCCTGAAGTATCTGTTACTCGAACTTTAATCGATATTTCGGTATCTTCAGCGTAACCCCTAGCTGTTGGAGATATTATTTTAACTTCTGGAGGGGTATTATCAGGAGGGATAATTGAAAATGTCCTTAATGCTCCAGAATTTATGTTTCCAGCATTATCTGTTGCAAATACTTTCAATGTATGTCTTCCATAGCCTAAGCCTGAAAGTTCGTGTACAAAATTACTCCCATTTATCTTCATTATCTCTTTATAATCTCCGTTAATTTCAACCATTACTAATTTTACGCCCGAATTATCTATTGCTGAAACATTAATTAGTATTGTTTCATTTTCATTAAATATCGAATTTTCCCTAGGGCTTAGTATCGTCACTTCTGGAGGGGTATTATCTGGCGCAATTGGTAAAAAGTCAGTGTTTTCTGAGTTAATTCTGTAATGGTTTTCACTAAACATGTCCCCATTTGAGTCCTGATTTTCTGCTTTTTGACTAAAACCATCTCCTTTTGGACTGCACCATAAATTTCCACCGATAAATTCTCCTTTTAAAATATTTGTTCCATTATCCATGGACGTATTCCAATAATTTTTACCTGAATCTTTAAAATTGGCATTTATCGAGTTATTAAAAATGTTGTTATATAACATATTTTCAAATGACATTACTTCAAGTGAAACTCCTGACTTTCCATTACTCAAAACTTTATTTTCAGATACTTCGTTACTTTCTGAATTCCAAAGTCGTATCCCATTTATGGAATTTTCTGAAATTTCGTTTCTAATAAGGTTATTTTCAAAAGATTTCCATATATAAAAGCCTGAATCCCTATTTTCAGTTAAAGTATTATTTAAAAAGGTATTGTAACTAGATTCCCTGATAAGTACTCCATTATCTTCATTTTTAAAAATTTTATTTTCAGATATGGAATTATTTTTTGAATTCCAGACAAATATTCCATTATCTTCATTTTCAAATATAGTATTCCTTGAAATAGTATTGCTTTCCGAGTTTATCAACTCTATTCCATTGTAAATGTTATTGTTTGCACTATTTTCAGATACATTATTCCAATCTGACCCGTCTAAAAATATTCCTGCCGTAATTATACCTATAACGCCATTTTTATATGCATTATTTTTTGCAATTTCGTTATAGTTTGAATTTGAAAGGTAAATTCCGTCATAAATATTTTCAGATACATCATTGTTTAAAATTTTACAGTTTTTTGTATTTTCAAGAAAGATTCCGTATTCAAATTTTTGAATTTTAGCGTTTTTTAGTTTGACACCGTCCCCTAAAATAGCTATTCCTTTCCCAGAATATTCTCCTTCAATTGTAGAACCATTTAAATCGATAGTAATATTATTTTTTGCAATTTTTAATCCTTCAAAAAATTTTGAGTTTTTGGTAACCAAAATTACTGAACCTTCTTCTGCAATATCTATTGCCGACTGAAGAGAATTATTTGATTCAAAAGATTCTGCTTCAAAATACCAGTAGTGAGTATTATTTACGTATATTGTACTTTCACTAGCATAAATTCCGGGAATTAAAGTTAAAGCTAAAAGTAGCAGGATTATCCCAAAAATTTTCATTAAAACCACCCCCGAATAAACATGAAAAATTTATCCAAAATTTACATGCCTTACATAATTCTAAATTTATAAAAAGCCCTTATTATAGATTATTGTCAAAAAAAACTATTAAATGTGGCAATAATTTGGATTAAACCATTTTTAAATAATTAATTGTACAAATAACAATAATTTATCAATATAGTCCTAAAAGACCTTAAAAAATAGTATATTATTTTAAAATAATAATAATAATAATAATAATAATAATAATAATAATAATAATAATAATAATAATAATAATAATAAATAACTAAAAATTATTTAATATTTAAATTCTAAATTAACATACTCTAGGAATTGGATCGCCCAAAGGAGTATCTACTATTCTTTTTCCAACTAATGTTTCCATTAAAACGCCTTTGTGTTCAGATGTGACTGTTCCAATAATCTTAGCATTTTTTCCAAGAGGGTGTATCTTTAAAATTTCCAAAATTTTTTCTGAATCTTCAGCCCTAACTGCCATTACAACTTTACCTTCATTTGCAACAGTTAACGGATCAATCCCAAGTGCTTCACCGATAAATTGCACTTCATTACTTATTGGAAGCTTATCTTCGTGAATTAGTATTCCTAAACCACTTTTTTCTGCCATTTCATTTAATGAATCAGCAAGTCCTCCTCTTGTTGGGTCTTTCATTGCATTAATTTTAAAGCCAGCATCTAAAACTGATTTTACAAGGCCATTTATTGGGGCTACGTCTGATTTTAATTCTGATTCAAATTCAAATCCTTCTCTTGTAAGTAAGATTGTCAATCCATGTTCTCCAATATTTCCAGAAACGATTATAACGTCTCCTTCTTTCATTCCCGAATCCCTTACTGCATTTCCAAGTCCTACAATCCCTATTCCTGCAGAAGAAATAATTATGTCATCCACGTTTGAAACTTTTGTATCTCCCGTAATTACAGAAACTTCTGCTTCCTTACAGGCTTCATTTATTGATTTCATTATTTTATCAAGGTTTTCAATATCAAAGCCTTCTGGTAGGATTATTGAAAGAGAAAGGGCAATAGGCGTTGCACCCATTACTGAAAGGTCATTTACCGTTCCACAAACTGAAATCCTGCCAATATCTCCGCCTGGGAAAAATATGGGTTTTACAGTATGTCCGTCAACCGTAAAAACTATCTCTTTATCACCTAATGGAATTGTTGACGCATCATCAAGTGATTCAAGACCTATACCACCATTGACTGAGGTATTTTCTAAATTACCCAGTATTGTTTCCTTAATTAACTTTTGCATTACCGTTCCGCCTGCACCGTGCATTCGTGTAATTTTCATAGAAAAACCAACTCCAAAACTTAAACTGAACTTTTGAACCATTTATATTATGAACTATTATATTTTATTAATTGCGATTTACAGTTTTTACGTTTTTACGTTTTTTTCATTATTGGAAATTAAATTTCAAAAATAAATAAAAAATTATATAATATATTATTCTCATAGTATTTTAAAATTAGATTATAGTACATATATTTTAAAAGTATTTCCTTATAAGAAAAAGGTTGTGAACCATGAATGCATTTTCTTTTTTAAAGTTAAAAACAGGCACTGAACAAACGATGGTAATCGATAAAGGGCAATCTCCAGAGTTTATTGACAATTATTTAAGGGTTTGTGGAAAATACATTACATTTATTAAATTTGGTTGGGGAACAAGTGCCGTTCAGGAACGAGAAATAGTATCTGAAAAAATTAAAAGTTACAAAAAATACGGGATTAAAACGTATCCAGGTGGAACTCTCTTTGAATACTGCTTTTCAAAAGGATTTTTTGAAGAGTATTTGCTTGAATGTAAAAATTTAGGTTTTGAATGTATCGAAATTTCCGATGGATCAATGGATTTAAATCCAAAAGATAAAGATTATGCAATAAAAATGGCAAAAGAATACGGTTTTATCGTGCTTTCGGAAGTTGGAAAAAAAAGTATTGAAAAAGACAGTGAATTTGAAATATTAGAAAGAATTGAACTCGTAAAAAAGGATATTGAATCTGGTGCCGATTTCGTAATTATTGAAGGTAGAGAAAGTGGTAAATCTATAGGCTTATTTGACGATAAAGGAAATTTAAAAAAGGAAGAACTTGAAATACTGGCTGAAAACGTTCCAGTTAATAAAATAATCTTTGAAGCACCAAATAAAAATCAGCAAGTTGATTTTATACTTCGATTTGGAAATGGAGTAAATTTAGGAAATATATCTTTTGAGGAGGTTATTTCTCTTGAAACGCTTAGAAAAGGATTAAGAGGAGATACTTTTTTAAAAAGTTAATTTAAAGAGCGTGGTATTATGGATATCAAAGAAATAAAAATAATTGGCGGAGTTAATAAGTGTGGAGAATCAGAAAACGTTAAAGAACTTATTGTTAAGCGAGGAGAGATTTTTGGGGTAGTCGGGCCAACTGGAAGTGGAAAATCTAATTTAATAAGTGATATCGAACAGCTTTCACAAGGCGATACTCCTTCAAAAAGAAAAATATTGATAAATGGCGAAATTCCTGAAACTGAAATGAGGAGAAATCCTAGAAAAAGAAGAATTGCACAACTTTCACAAAACATGAACTTTTTAGCAGACATGACTGTTGAAGAATTCCTTATAATGCATGCAAAAAGTAGAGGTATTACTTCTGAAGGCATTGTTGAAAAAGTAATTGATTTAGCAAACAATCTTACCGGTGAACCGATTAAAAAAGACTACAACTTAACAATTCTAAGCGGGGGGCAGTCTAGAAGTCTTATGGTTGCAGATGTAGCAGTAATTAGTGATTCACCGATTGTATTAATTGATGAAATTGAAAATGCAGGAATTAAAAAGCATGAAGCACTTGAACTTCTTTCAGGATATGGTAAAATCGTGATGGTAATTACCCATGACCCAGTTCTTGCTTTGATGACTACAAGACGAGTAGTTATGAAAAACGGTGGAATGATGGAAATTATTGAAACTACGGATGAAGAAAAGGAAGTTTCAAAAAAATTAAGTAATATCGACAGTTGGATGCTTTCAATGAGGGAAAAAGTAAGGCACGGCCAAAAACTTAGTTTAAATGATATTAAAGCTCAGAAAGTACTTGAATAATATTTACGGATGTGAAATAATGAAGATGGTAATTGTTGCGGGAACCCCTGGAGCTGGAAAAACTTCAGTAATGATCCATACTATAAAACAGCTTATAAATAAAGGTAAAAAACCTGCTGTAGTTAAAGTTGATTGCTTATATACTGACGATGACAAAAGATACGGTAAATTAGGAATTCCAACCTTAATCGGGTTAAGTAAAGACATGTGTCCTGACCATTTTGCAATATATAATATTGAAGAAATGGCAGATTGGGCAAAAAATCAAAATGTTGACACATTAATTATTGAAACCGCCGGACTTTGCCATAGGTGTGCCCCATATACAAAAAATAGCCTTGGAATTTGCGTAATTGACGCTACATCTGGCCCAAATACTCCAAGAAAAGTAGGTCCATTTTTAACAAGTGCGGATATTGTTGCAATCACTAAGGGAGATATAATATCTCAAGCTGAAAGGGAAGTTTTTAGGGAAAGAGTTCTTGAAATGAATCCAAAATGTACAATACATGATGTTAACGGACTTAGTGGCCAAGGATGTGGAGAAGTTTCAGAAGAAATCATTGTTGCAAAAGAACTATCCGATTTAGAAAACGAAGAATTAAGGCATAGTGCCCCACTTTGTGTCTGTACATTGTGCGTAGGCGAAACAAAAGTTGCTAAAAAACACCATAGAGGCGTTTTAAGAAGAATAGATGGTTTTACCAAATATATTGGTGAATAGTATGGAAAATGTTAAAAAAATTTTAAAACTGCTTCCAGGGTTTAATTGTGGGGCTTGCGGATACAAAAGATGCGATACTTTTGCAGAAGATATTCTTAAAGGAAAATCCGTAAATGACTGTCCATTTCTACTTAAAGAAGAATTTAAGGGCAATTTACAAAAAATTAACGATATAAAAGGTAGTTTAAAAGAGACTCCTAAAGTACCATTATGCAGTAGCGGTAAATTAAAAGGACTTCTTGATGGATATGAGGCAGATTTTTTATTAGATCCGCTTCCAAAAGAGCATTCATGTAGGGAAACTTTAATAATACTTTCAAAAACACCTATAAAAATGGGTGACCACATAAAATATCGGCCTCTTGCATGCCCCATACCGCATTTTGCAGAGATTATAGGTGAAAGCCATGGAATGTACGTAGTACATCTTGAAGGGCCATGTAATCGATTTTCGGATTCAAAAAAAGAGTATAAAGAAGTAGGAATTGCACTTATAGCTGCATTTGAAGGTATTTATAGAGGAAAACCTCCTGAAGTTGGAAAAACCGTTAAATTTATTCCGACGCACTGTATGATGCAAAAAGTGCATAGTGGAGTAGTTGTAGAGGTAGAAGGAAATAGGGTCTTAATTGAGGGAATTGATTTAAAAGTCTGGTAATTAAAATTAAGTACCTAAATAATAATTAAGTGCTAAAGTTAGTACATAATCCTGCATTAAAACCTTAAAAACCATAAGTTTTATTTATTTCAATATTTGCATATTTTAAAACTTCCCTTAAAGGAATGTTTAACTTTTTAGCTATTTTTTTTAAATCTTCAAATTCTGGTTTTATATTTATAATATTCCCATTTAATTCTGATATTTTAACATCAAACTCAAATTTACAATTATTTAATGTTATAAATACTTTTTCAGACTTTCTTTTTGCCCTAATTTTATCATAATGGTTAATCCTAACTCCCAGAGTTCCGGTTTCCTCCATTATAATTTTAACAAATTTTTCAAAGTTTGTATATGGACAAATTACTGAAATCATTGTTCCATGCCTATTTTTCTTTCCAAATGTAGGGGTGATAAATACATCAGATGCACCTTCATTTAAAAGCCGCTCGGTAGCATAAGATATTATTTCTGCTGAAATATCGTCAATGTTAGTTTCAAGCATTATTGTTTTTTCAATTATTTTTTCATCCGTCTTTCCTTCAATAATTCGTAAAACGTTTGGAAAGTCCCCCATTCTCCGTTTTCCAGAGCCATATCCCGTTTTTAAAAAAATAATTTCCGGGTAAGAATCTAAAAATTCATCGGTAATATTTGAAAGTATGGCTATTCCAGTAGGTGTTAAAAGTTCGTATTCTAAATCTAGTTTTGAACATTTTATGTTATATTTGCATAAAATTTCAAGTGTTGCAGGAGCGGGGCTTGGAATGATTCCATGGGCCATTTTAATCCTGCCATTCCCAATTGAAGGGCATGTGGAATATATTTTTCCATCTAAATATCCGTTTCTTTCAAGAATAAGTATTGAACAGACTATGTCAAATACTGTGTCAATAGAGGAAATCTCGTGTAAATGAAATTTATCCCCGTGAAGCTTTTTTTCTGCAAATATTAGATCATTTATTATATTTTCACATAATTTTATAGACTTTTCCCTCATTTTTAAATTTTTTGAAATATTAATAATTGTATCCTTTAATTCATCAGGATTCTCGATAGTATCAGAATCAATTTGAATTTCAAGCTCTTTAGAAGAAATACCATTTACTTTCTCATCTAAAACTGCTACACTAAATGAATTACAGCACTTAAGTTGATTCAATTCATGCGCTACCATGTCAACCAGTTCATAAGAGCCCGTAAGGGCAATTAAAGAGGATATAAACATATCTCCTGAAATTCCGGCTATCTTAGGGTCGATTACAAGTACTTTTGTCATAACACTCAACTATAATTTTAAATATTCTAAACTAAAATTTAAAGTAATTTATAACTTATTAAAATTTAAACATTTTTAAAAATTTTAATTGTGCAACATTAAAAAGTCCTCCAAAAATTTATATATATGAAAACCATACAAAAAAGGACACTTCGAAGCCAAAATTCCTAATTAATCGTGATAAAATGTATATATTCAAAATTGCGTATGATGGACGTTACAGCTTTCAATCCCAACCCCATAGAAATACGGTATGTGATAAGATTACGGATACACTTTTAGAGTGCGGTTATTTAAAAGAAGGTGAAATACCTATCTCATATGGTGGAAGGACTGATTTAGGGGTATCCGCACTTGGAAACTATATTGTTTACAATATAACTGAAAAACCAGTGCTTTCAAGAATTTACTCGAAATTACATAAACACGGAATCTGGATACTGGGTTTTAATGAACTAAAAGAGCTTCCCGATGTAAAATATCGACATTATCGATATATTCTCCCAAATACGGGTCAAGACATTGAATTAATGAAAAAGGCATCGGAAAAATTAATTGGAACGCATTCTTTCCATAATCTATCAAAAAGAGATAAAACTAAGAACAGAAGTCCCATAAGAACGATTTATAATATTAAAATTGCTAAAAATGAGTATTTTATAACCATTGAAATTTTTGGAAAGAGCTTTTTATGGAACATGGTTCGAAAGATTGTAAGGCTTCTTTCTAATGTTGGATTAAGCAAATACAAAGAGTTTGAAAAATTCATTGATGATTTATTGGATAGGGATGTAAGAATGGGAGTTCAACCTGCAAGTGCAGAAGGTTTAATACTCGTCGATGTTAAAACGAATACTGAATTTAAAATTGATGAATATACGGTTAAAAAATTTGATCAGTATTTTAAAAAGTCCCTAAACAACCATTCCATGAATATGGGTCTTTCAAAAACCATGCTATCCAAAAATCAGGTGAGTTTATGAAGTATATTTCCTCAATAAGCGTAGATATCTCTTCAAATGACGTTGAAACTAATCCGGTCGTTAATGAAAAAATTGAGCGAGAACTTCAAGTAGAATTTTCAAAATTAGGCGTAAAATCAACTATTTCAAATGTTACTGGGGACGATATAGTAATATCTTCGTTTCTTTCAGAAGATAAGATAGAATTAGTAAATAAAATTGTGTTTAAATTGCTACATAAGCATGCTGAAGGATTTGAAGATTTAAATGGGGTATCAAATACTCCTGAAGATGCAGGGGAAGGTGTTTCTTACGCCATTGCAAAAACCAATTCTGAATATGGGGATTCAATAATAGTAAGTTTTGATACGTATTGCGGGGAGAGTTTTGTAAATAATGCAGCTCTTTTTGTCGAAGAAATCGGGCAAAAATTTGGCTACGACACTTCTACAAGCGTTTCGAAATATCCTAAGGAAATTCCAGGAATAGGGTATTCCGGAGCTACCACTGATGATCCAGTTGTTATAATTACGCTTAAAAACGTAAACGACCTTTCAAAAATTGCAGGACTTATCTATGGCGGTTTATTGGGGTTTGAAAACGTTTATTTCGTTGAGAAAGGTTCTCCAACAAACATTTTACCTCCGGGAGTAATATACACAATGTCTGCATTTTTAAATGGGAACTCTATCGACCTTTATCCCGGTATTAAAAGAAAAAATTATTTACCTTAAGAAAAACGTATTAGATGTGAAAATATGGACATTCACTTCACAATTTTAACATTCACTTCACTGTTTGCAATACTAAACCCTTTTGGAGTAATTCCTTCATATTTATGCCTTACAAGCCATTATTCAAAGGTTGAAAAACTAAAAGTAATTAGGAAATCCATGATTGCATCTTTCATTATATTGATGACATTTGCACTTCTTGGAAACCAGATAATCTCATTTTTTGGAATTTCAATTCCTGCAATCAAAATAACTGGAGGAGTTTTATTATTCCTCATTGCACTCGATATGATTCAAGGAAATACCTCAAAGGTTGAAAAAGCCCCAAAATTAGAATCTCAGATAAAAACTTGCGAAAATATCGAAGAATTAAATGAAATTGCAATAATTCCACTTACAGTTCCCCTTTTTACGGGCCCTGGCTCAATAAGTACCGTTATTGCAATGATGGCACAATCTCAGGATTTTGACAGTAAAATTTCGGTTGTAATTGCAATAGCACTTTGTATAATATTTTCTTACTTCGTACTTAAGTTTTCAAAAGACCTTGAAAAAACTATTGGAAAAATAGGGTTTAAGATTCTTACAAAAATGATGGGTCTTGTGCTTACTGCAATTTCAATCCAGATGGCCCTTGATGGTATTTTAATGGTTGTAAGATAAATATTGATTAAATTTCTGATTGATGATATATACCTAACTAATTTAAAAAAATAACTTAAAAAATTAATATTTTTATTTTAAAATACATTAAAAAATTAAATTTAGGAGTTAATCATCTTTTTTATAATATATCGTTTGAGTTGGGAATGCAAACTCAATTTTTTCACGATTAAATCTTTCTTTTATCTTTAAATTAACTTCATCTTTTGTATTTAAGTAAAAATCAAATCCAAAATCCCTTATAAAATATTCAACCCGTAAATCAAGTGAAAAACTACTAAATTCTACAAAAGAAACCCTTATTGGATCTAAAACACCATGATGTTCAGTTAATATATCTTTAATTATTTCTTTTGCAAGTTCTACCTTTTCTACCGGGGTATCATAAGTAAGGCCTATTGTAGTTTTTACCTGTCTTTTTCGCCTTGCAGAAAAGTTTTCTATTTCTGCTTGGATTATCCTTGCATTTGGAACTGTTATTAGGGTGTCACCAAAAGACCTTATCCTTGTGCTTCGAATTCCAACTTCTTCGATAATACCTTCCTGATTACCCCATTTTATCCAGTCGCCTAATGTAAAAGGCCTATCAATTATTATTAGAATTCCAGCAATAAAGTTTTCAATTGTATCTTTTGCAGCAAGTGCTACTGCAAGACCGCCTATACCGAGTCCCGTAAGAAGGGCAGAAATATTGTACCCGATATTTGAAAGTATCAAAAGAATTCCTGATAAAAATATAAATATCTTTAATAATTTCCTAAATATCGGTAGTAACTGGTCATCAAGTTTATTTTCTGATTTTTCAACTAAAGGTAGCATATAGTTTAAAAGGATATCATCTACTATTTTAATTGTAAAAATTATGCCTGCAAACGTTAATGCAACTTTTAAAGACTCATTAATCCAAAAATATACTGAATCCTGTAAAACAAGATTATTTAATCCATAATGAGTAAATATCACGAATAATACAATTATAATTGGAAATTCAATAGCATTCAAAAATATATCATCAAGTTTTGTCTTTGTTTTTTTAGTAAATGTTTTCACGTATTTGTTTATTACAATATAGGATAATTTTCCAAAAAATATTCCGAAAAACATGAAAATTAAAAAAATAAAGTAAGAATGAAGTGTATTCCCTTGGTAAATTACATCTAATATCATTTTTCCACTATTATTTAATTTTTTTATTTAATTTTTTCTCGAATAGGATTTAAAATTTCAATCAGTTGTTCTGCAACAAGAGTTTTAACATCCATCGGGTGAAGACCTTCAATATATGCAGTTTCTAATTCACCATAGTTATTTAAAACCAAATTTCCACCATATTTTTCAGGTCGGTTTATATTTACAGGATAATCCAAGTAATACCTTGCAATTTCGAGAACAGGGTTTCCAAAGACTTCCTTCATTGGACAAAACGCATTTTTAAGTTTATTTTTTATAGTTACTTCATCGTCATCAACTGCAATTAAATTTCCCTTTGAAGAAGACATTTTTCCTTCGCCATCAAGTCCCGTTAATATGGGGTTGTGGATACATATTGGTGCCTTATAACCCATATTCGGCAAAATCTCTCTTGAAAGCATATGGATTTTTCTCTGCTCCATTCCTCCGACTGCAACATCGACATTTAAATGTTTTATATCGTTTACCTGCATTAAAGGGTAGACTACGCTTGCAACTTTTGGGTTTTCATCTTCTCTTGCAATTACTTCCATACTCCTTTTTGCACGGTTTAGTGTTGTAGCAAGAGCTAATTTATATACATCGATAGTATATTCTTCATTTAATTGAAATTCGCTTCCGTAAACGTAATCTGCAATAAGGCCCATTGATTCAAATGCTTTTTTATTTTCTTCCCCTAATGCCCTTATTTCTTCCATCGTGCCTTTCTGGTTTAGGTAAGCATGTAAATCTGCGAGCAAAATAATTATTTTAAATCCTGCCTTTTGTAAATCTATCATTTTTTTTATTTGAAGATAGTGGCCCAAATGAATCTTTCCACTAGGTTCAAATCCGATGTATGCAATTTTTTCGCCTTCTTTTTTTAAAAGTTCATTCATTTCTTCAATTGACACTATTTCAGAAGTGTTTTTTAATATACTTTCTAACATATTTTCGCCTGATACTTGATATTCAAACATTTACAATTTTGTATATACGGTAGAAATAACAATATATAAGACTATATATAATGATTGTGTCTAAACAGTTTTTCATTATAATCTTATTAAATTAATATGATTTTATGAGAAATGATTTATGAGATGAGGGAATTTTTGGTGAGATAAGTGAAAAAAATAATTTCTATAAAGGGTACTGAAAAAGAAGTAATCGAAATATGTGAAAGAATATCAAAAATGGGCATAGATTATTCTTTTGATGCTAAAGCCAATTATTCGGAAAATAAAGCATATAATAGTGCACGAATAAAAATATTTGGTGAAGATAAGAATAAATTGGTTGAAGATTATAAAAATATTCTTTCAATAATTGAGCATGTCCATAATAAATATAATGTGGACGTAAAAGGGTTATATGAATACAAATTAAGTGATTTGAAATACCCTGTAAATAAAGACCTAGTTCTAGACACCCTAAGTGCACTTAAAATTAATTTTAAATATTTAAAAGATGAAAACGTAATCAAGTGTGAATTAAAAGTCGAAGAGTTAAATGACATTTTGAAAAACATACTCGAAATATATTCCGAACTAAACGTTTATAAACTCGGATCAAAACCTGTTAAAAATGTATTAGCGCTTGCTTCATATATTACAGGAAATGATGTTAACATATTACTTGAAAAAGGCCTAGAAAAAGAATTATTTCGGGAAGAAAACGAAAAAATCGTCCTGAATAAGGATATAGATTTAACAAGAAAAGAACTTTTGAGTGTGAAAAAATGAGTTATATTAATATTATTGAAAAAAGCGAAAATTCTATAGAATTGGAACTTGTTAACGATGATCATTCATTAAGTAATGCATTAAAAGAATCATTGCTTTCAAAAAAAGGAGTTGTAATTGCATCTTATGGTGTAGAACATCCAGTTTTACACCCTGAAACAGGAAGATATATCTCAAACCCAACATTAGTCCTAAAAACTGAAGGGGTACTTGCAGAAAAAGTTTTAAAAGAAGCTTTAAGGGACATAATTGACCTTTGTAGTAATTGTTTAGAAGAATTATAACCTTTATACCCAACTACGATTCTTATAAAAAAATATCATTTATAAACTCTTTTTTAAGTATATTTAAACCTCAGTAACTTATTTATAATATGTAACAATAGTACGTATGCTCCATGTATAGATCGCATTGGTGCGGTTAAATAATTACAGGAGGCAACAACATGGACAGTGCACAAATACAAAAAGCAGTGAAGGAGGCTCGAACTCTCGCTAAGCCGCGAAACTTCACACAGTCCGTTGATCTTATTGTAAACTTGAAAGAGTTAGATCTTACAAGACCTGAAAACAGGTTGAAAGAACAGATCGTCTTACCTAGCGGAAAAGGTAAGGACACTAAGATCGCTGTGATTGCAAAAGGTGACTTAGCGGCACAGGCAGCAGAAATGGGCCTCACTGTAATAAGACAGGAAGAATTAGAAGAATTAGGTAAAAATAAAAAAGCAGCTAAAAGAATTGCTAACGAGCACGGATTCTTTATTGCTCAAGCAGACATGATGCCATTGGTAGGTAAATCATTAGGTCCAGTTCTAGGCCCTAGGGGTAAAATGCCACAACCAGTGCCTGGAAATGCAAATTTGGCTCCATTGGTTGCTAGATTCAAAAAAACAGTAGCCATAAATACAAGGGATAAATCGTTATTCCAAGTATACATTGGAACTGAAGCTATGAGTGATGAAGAAATCGCTGCAAATGCGGAAGCAATTTTAAACGTAGTGGCTAAAAAATACGAAAAAGGCCTCTACCACGTAAAGAGTGCATTTACAAAACTCACTATGGGTGCAGCAGCCCCCATATCAAAATAAGGGGTTGAAAGTATGATCGACGCAAAATCAGAGCATAAAATTGCCCCTTGGAAAATTGAAGAAGTTAATGCATTAAAAGAATTACTTAAAAGTGCGAATGTTATTGCATTAATTGACATGATGGAAGTTCCTGCAGTACAGCTCCAAGAAATTAGGGACAAAATCAGAGACCAAATGACATTAAAAATGTCAAGAAACACTTTGATTAAAAGAGCAGTTGAGGAAGTTGCTGAAGAAACTGGCAACCCTGAATTTGCTAAATTAGTAGATTACTTGGACAAAGGGGCGGCAATCGTTGTTACAGAAATGAATCCGTTCAAATTATTTAAAACACTTGAAGAAAGTAAAAGTCCTGCTCCAATAAAAGGAGGCGCTATTGCACCATGCGATATCGAAGTTAAATCCGGTTCAACTGGAATGCCACCGGGGCCATTTTTAAGTGAATTAAAGGCAGTTGGAATCCCGGCTGCAATCGATAAAGGTAAAATTGGAATTAAAGAAGACAAAGTCGTTGCAAAAGAAGGCGATGTAATATCACCTAAACTTGCAGTAGTACTTTCTGCATTAGGTATTAAACCAGTTACAGTTGGTTTGAACGTTCTCGGAGTTTACGAAGAAGGTGTAATCTATACATCCGATGTATTAAGAATCGATGAAGAAGAATTCTTAGGTAAACTTCAAAAAGCGTACACTAACGCATTTAATTTATCAGTTAATGCGGTTATACCTACGAGTGCAACAATTGAAACAATTGTTCAAAAAGCATTCAACGATGCAAAAGCAGTATCCGTTGAAAGTGCATTCATAACAGAAAAAACTGCTGATGCAATCCTTGGAAAAGCTCATGCTCAAATGATTGCAGTTGCTAAATTAGCTGGCGATGAAGCATTAGATGATGACTTAAAAGAACAAATCTCATCCAGTGCAGTAGTAGCTACTGAAGAAGCTCCAAAAGCAGAAACTAAGAAGGAAGAGAAAAAAGAAGAAGCTGCTCCTGCTGCAGGTCTTGGATTACTCTTCTAAAATTTTACCGAAAAAAATATATATGGAAATAAATAATTTCAAAAAAGAGTTCATACATCTTGGAGGTGTACTTTATGGAATACATATACGCAGCATTATTATTAAATTCAGCAAACAAAGAAGTAACCGAAGAAGCAGTTAAAGCAGTTTTAGTTGCAGGCGGTATCGAAGCTAACGATGCTAGAGTTAAAGCATTAGTTGCAGCATTGGAAGGCGTTGACATTGCAGAAGCTATCGCAAAAGCTGCTATCGCACCAGTTGCAGCTGCTGCTCCTGTTGCAGCTGCTGCTGCTCCAGCTGAAGTTAAAAAAGAAGAAAAGAAGGAAGACACAACGGCTGCTGCAGCTGCAGGTCTTGGCGCTTTATTCATGTAATAAAGCTAAATTCCATTCTTTTTATTTTACCAAAATTAATTTATATATTTAAATGTATAAACTATATATAAATATTTATATACTATATAAATAGAAAAATATAGCATATATATAAACTGGTGAAAGAATGGAGCCTGAAATTAAGATTGTAAACGTGGTTGTATCCACCCAGATAGGTACTGATATCGATTTAGAATATGCTGCGGACATTTTAGATAACGCAGAATATGAACCAGAACAATTTCCAGGATTAGTTTGTAGATTGAGTGATCCTAAGGTTGCACTTTTAATATTTAGAAGTGGCAAATTAAATTGTACGGGTGCAAAAAGTAAAGAAGATGCGGAAATTGCAATTAAAAAAATAATAAAAGAACTAAAGGAAGCTGGAATGGAAATTATAGATAATCCCGTAGTAAGTGTACAAAACATGGTTGCAACAACAGAACTTGGTATGGAACCAAATTTAGATGATATTTCAACCTTAGAATGCACCGAATACGAACCTGAGCAGTTCCCAGGTCTTGTTTATAGATTAAGCGACCCTAAAGTAGTAGTACTAATATTTGGCAGTGGAAAAGTCGTAATTACGGGTTTAAAAGTAATTGAAGATGCATATATTGCATTTGACAAAATATCTGCAACATTAAAAGAATTAGAACAGGAATTATATTAAAACGGGATATTCGTGATTGCAATAATTGACTACAATGCGGGAAACTTAAGAAGTATTGAAAAGGCTTTTGAACTTTACACTAAAGATATAATTGTTACAAATGATCCTGAAACCATATTTAGCGCAGATAAACTAATTTTACCAGGAGTTGGAAATTTCGGAGATTCAATGAAAAATCTAGCTCAAAAAACTGGCGATTATTCTTTAATTGAAGTAATAAGTCGCTGCGTTGGTAAAGTACCTTTTTTAGGCATATGTCTTGGTATGCAACTACTTTTAGATAGGAGCGAAGAACAAAAAGAAATTTCAGGACTAAAAGTTATAAATGGGGACGTAATTAGGTTTAAAAATGTTCGAAAAATCCCCCATATGGGCTGGAATACTGTAAATCAAGTAAAAGACATCCCGATTTTTGAAGGAATAAATAATAATGAATATTTTTATTTCGTACACTCCTACCATGTAAATCCAGTAGATAACAGTACAATTTCTGGAATTACCGATTACGTTTACGAATTTCCATCAGTATTAACTAAAGGAAACATCTATGCAACACAATTTCATCCTGAAAAAAGTGGTAAAAACGGGCTAAAAATGATAGAAAATTTCGTAGAATTGATTTAATACTTATAAACAACTTAAAAACTACTAAAAAGAATTACAATTAAATAAATTTTAATTAAAATTCTATAATTAAATAACTTCTTTTAATTTTTGTTTAGCTTTTTTCTTAAGATACATATTTCCTAAAACCCCTGCAACAATTGGAAGTGGGGTTCCAATATAAACTAACCCTCCAAATGCAGCTATTCCTTTTTTAAACTGCGAACCATTGTATTTTAAAATCTGGTCTTCTTTTTTTACCATCGATTTTATAAGTGCCTTTTCTGATGCATAGATAACATTATAACTCCAAAGAATTATGTCTGAAAGGGGTGTAGGGCTTCCTTCAAACGTTGTTTTCCTATTTTTTATTGCATAATATAAATCATCTGCAGAATTTCCAGTAAATTTAGTGTTTCCGTTTCCAATCATCCTAGCTAAATGTGCATCACTATTTCCTAAAAATGCAAAGGGGGATTTATGATAGTTTTTGATAACCTTTTCTAGTGCAATGTTGTTTACTATACCATCCCTATGGTATGCATTATAAACTTCAATTCCGTCAAGTTTAAGTTCAAAAATTCTGTCACCTAATGCTTCACATATCGGACTATAAGGATGAGGGCATATAGAAAGTCCGCCCTGTTCACGAATTTTATCAATAGTTTCTTCAGGAGATAGTCTTTTTGGAATGTCTTCATTTAAGAAAAGTCCCAATATTTCCCCTTCTGTTGACATTATCTCGCTACCGACAACAACCTCAATACCGAACTCTTTTTCAAATTTCTTTGTTTCAAGTGCCCCTTTTATAGAATTATGATCCGTAACTGCAATAACATCCATATTATTGGCTTTTGCATATTTCATAACTTTTAAGGGTTCTTCAACAGAATCAGGAAATTTTAAACCCATATATTTCATCATTCCCGAATACTTAGTATGGATATGCAAATCAGCCCTAGAAATTTCTTTTTCCATGAGTTCCCTCGGAATATTAATTATAGTAGTTCTTTTAATGTGTAAGAAAGATTATCTACAATATCTATAGAATTGTAAAAATACCCCTTACTTTCAAGTAATTTATCGCCACAGTAACCATTTATATAGGCGCCCGCACATGCAGACAGGAATGCATCATTAGTTGCATAAATTGCACCAATAAGTCCGCATAAAATATCTCCGGTGCCTCCTTTAGTCATTCCGGGGTTTCCAGTAATGTTTAATTTAATATTTTCTGAATCAAATATTATATCATAACTTCCTTTTAAAACTACCGTTGACTTAAAGTCTGGAGTCGATATATATCTTTCCATATACTCAAATTCTCGCTTATGGGGGGTAAAGATAAAGTTTGGCTTAAATTCAAAACTATTGTAATCTATTAATTTTATTGCATCTGCATCAATAACTACTTTTCTATTTAGTCCGGTTATGTAGGAGTTTATAAAATCCCCTGTATCATCGTTTAAAGATATTCCATTACCTAAAACAATGCAGTCAAATTTTTTAGAATAATCTAAGAGGTTATCTAAATGATTTAAATTAATAAAATCTCCAAGTAGTTCATAGGGAATTAATTCAGGGAAATTTCTAATTGTTTTTATAACTTTTGAAACTGAAGCTACAGATACAATGTCAGAAAGTTTAGATGCTGAAAGAGCAGACAGAACAGGAGCCCCGTGATATTCACTAGAACCGCCAATTACGAGAACTTTGCCATTTTGACCCTTATGAGAACTTTTTTTTATTTTTTTCTGGCTTAGTTGATTTAAGTCCCCTTGCCCAATGGTATACTCGATATATTTTGGAATTCCAATTGATTTTATAATAAAATTCTTGCAATTATTGTTGGTCTTTTTCTTATGCAAAATTACTTCAATGTCCGAATTTAAATTTCCTGTTTGAATATCAACACTTAAAATCTTTAATTTTTCATAATATTTAGATTTTAAAACGTTTAAAAAATCAACAATCATCTGATAAGGGTTTTTTAACTTTCCAGAACTACCTGTTCCAAGCATCGCATCGACTAAAAGAATATTTCCTAATTTTAGGTCTTTTTCAAGTAAAGACATAATTTCCATTACATTTTCACTATTTAATACATTATAATAATCCAAATTTCCAAAAAAACTAATATCTTTTACTATTTTAAAATTTTCATTACTTTCAGGTGACTTTATGTTCTTTTCATCCCCAATAAATACAAGGGAAGTTTCTAAAATATTTGAAAGATGTCTTGTAATAACAAAGCCGTCTCCACCATTGTTTCCAGTACCGCAAAAAACATATGCTTTTGAAAATTTAAAATCCAGCTTCATTATTTCTTCAAATATTAAAGTACCAGAATTCTCCATTAATTTAGATTTAGGTAATCCAAAATATTTTGAATTTTCGTCAATTAAAGAAATTTCATTTGCAGTTAAAACGGATTTTTCATATATTTTCAATTTTTCTTTTAACAAATTAAATTTCGAAAATACCTCTGGATTTTGACTTAAATGATTTATAACCATAAAATCACCCAAAACAGCCTTTTTGTCCATATAATTTAATAATATAGATTTTTCAAAAAATACTTATATGCTCTAAGATAATTATGTATTCAATATAATGATTAAATATTTGTTAAAACTTGATTAAAATATAACTGATTAATTATAAAAAATAGTTATTAACCGATAACCTATAAATAGAGTATTTAAATGCCTGTTTAATTTTTTAAGAGGGGATTTTTTGAGCGAACTTGAAGGAATATTCAACCCAAAATCCGTTGCATTGATTGGTGCAACAGAAACAGAAGGAAAAGTTGGTCAATCCGTAATGAAAAATTTAATGAAATTTAAAGAACACGGCGGAAAACTATTTCCTGTGAATAGAAAATACAATGAAATTTATGGAATTAAATGTTACAATTCTATTTTGAATATTGAAGATGCAATTGACCTAGTAATTTTAGCAATACCTGCAGAATACACCGTTGATGCAATGGAGGAATGCGGAAAAAAAGGCATAAAATCTGCAATAATAATTACCGCAGGATTTTCGGAATCAGATAATAAAGATTTAGAACTTAAACTAAAAAATGTAATCGATAAATATAAAATTAGAACAATTGGGCCAAACTGTCTTGGGGTTATCAACCTCTACAGTAATCTTAATGCTTCGTTTAGTAAAGAATTTTCAAAAATAGGAAATATTGCATTTATATCTCAAAGTGGAGCTATTTTAACTGCATTACTTGATATTGCAGAGTATTCCAATTTAGGTTTTTCAAAAATAGTTAGCATGGGAAATAAAATTGATATTCAAGAGGATGAAATATTAAGGTACCTTGAAAATGACCCCAATACAAAAGTAATTGCCCTTTACATTGAAGGATTAAAAGACGGAAAATTTATTTCTGCTGCAAAAAGAATTTCAAGAAAAAAGCCAGTTATAGTATTAAAAAGCGGAAGGTCTAAAGAAGGTGCAAAAGCAGTATCCTCACATACTGGAAGTCTTGCTGGAAATTCCGAAGTATATAATGCAGCATTTAAAAAAAGCCGTGTTTTTAACGTTGAAGGCTTTGAAGACCTTGTAAACCTTTTAAAAATATTTTCAGTCCAACCCCGTATGAAGTCAAATCGAATTGCCGTTGTAACAAATGCGGGGGGATTTGGAGTTTTAGCAGCTGATTCTGTTGATAAATACGGACTTGAACTTGCAAAATTTTCTAAAGAGACGGTTTTAGAATTAAAAAAATATTTACCCGAAACGTCCAAAATTTCAAATCCGCTTGATTTAATTGGTGATGCAGATGTTGAAAGATACCGGCATGCATTTGAATTAATTGAAAAAGACAAAAATATTGACGGTTTACTGGTGATACTAACTCCACAAGGAATGACTGATTCATTAGGAGTTTCAAGGGAACTTGTAAAGCTTAAAAACTACATGATATGTAAAAATGAAAAAATGCCAATTGTTGCATCTTTTGTAGGCGGAGGTTCAGTGATGGAATCTAGAAGTTACCTACAAGAAAAAGGAATTCCAGCATTTATATGCCCGGAACTTGCAGTTAAAGCTTTAGCATGTTTATACCGGCAAAGTATATTACGTGACAAATATGACAGTCCAGAATATCTAAATAAAATTAGAAAAGAAGTTTCAAGTGTTAAAAAAGATAATCACGTCTTAATTAAAGAATTACTTGAAAATCCAAATGAAAGTAACTCAAAAGAATTTTTAAAGTTAAACGGTTTTAATATTCCTAAAAAGTTTGTTGCAAAATCGGTTGAAGAAGCTGAAACTTACGCTAAAAGTTTAGGAAAAGTTGTAATGAAAGTTGTTTCATCAAACATACCGCATAAATCTGACGCAGGCTGTGTAATAATAAATCCTGCGAATATTAAAGAGGCTTTTGAAACTATTATTAAAAATGGAGAAAAGTATCTAAGTGAAAAAAATGTTGATGGAATAATCGATGGCGTTTTAGTGGAAGAATATATTTTAGGAAAAGAAATAATAATAGGCGCAAAAAGAGACCCCGTATTTGGCCCTGTTGTTATGACAGGACTTGGAGGAATATTTGTAGAGGTTTTAAAGGACGTGTCTTTTGGAATTTCACCAATAACTGAAGAGTATGCAGAAGAAATTATAAAGTCTTTAAAATCCTACAAGATACTTGAGGGAGTCAGGGGCGAAAAAAGAAGCGATATAAATTACTTAAAAGAACTTATGGTTCGAGTTGGCGTTTTAATGGAAGTTTACAATGAAATACTTGAAATCGATATTAACCCTGCATTTATAAAAGAAGAAGGCCACGGGGGAATTGTTGGGGATGCCTTAATCGTCATTCAAAATAAGTTAAAGTAAATTATAATCTAAATTAAATTTAATAAAATAACATCGGTAAATTACAACGATTAAAAAAATTAAAAAAATAAATATTAATGGCGGTTAAGTTATTAATCCTGATTTCAGGTTTTTAATTAACAGCAGCCGCCAGCTCCCTTAACTGCAAGGTATTTACCACTAAATACGGACTTTTTAACAATTATATAGACTTCATTTAATACCTGTTTTGCCATTTTATCAATATAGATATTAAATTCGCCTTCAAAAATTTTTTCATCCGTATCCATGATTTTGCTTGCTACATCTATTCCAAATTTAGGCCCTCCTCAGCCGAAGCCCTCAAAAAAAACTATAATATCCTTTTTATTAGCATTTTTTAATTTTTCGGAAATAAATTCCAATGCTTCATCGGATATAGTTACAGGTATCATAATTTCACCTTCCTATATGTAAATACATTAGATTTTCTAATATATTAATATTGTTAGACAAGAAATTCAGTATAAAAAGGATAGATATATATAAAAATTCATTAAAAAGTAGTAATTATATCCGTTGATTTTTAATTTAAAATTAATAATTTAAACAGAGGAGGAAATTACATGCAACAAATGGTTCCAGCATCAGGATACGATAGGGCAATAACCATATTCAGCCCAGAAGGACGACTTTACCAGGTAGAATATGCACGAGAAGCCGTAAGGCGAGGAACTACTGCGGTAGGCATTAAATGTAAAGACGGTGTTGTTTTAGCCGTTGACAGAAGAATTACAAGTAAATTAATTGATGTTTCATCAATTGAAAAGATATTTCAAATTGACGACCATATTGTAGCTGCTACATCAGGTCTGGTTGCTGATGCAAGAGTTTTAATTGATAGGGCAAGGGTTGAAGCTCAAGTAAATAGAATATCATATGGCGAAGCGATTACTGTCGAAGCACTTGCAAAAAAAATCTGCGATATTAAACAAGCGTATACTCACCACGGAGGTGCAAGGCCTTTTGGTTTGGCACTTTTGATAACCGGAATTGATAGACACAGTGCAAGGCTCTTTGAAACTGACCCTAGTGGAGCTTTAATTGAATACAAAGCTACTGCAATCGGTTCAGGACGGCCTGTTGCAATGGAAATTCTTGAAGAAAAATACGACGAAAATATGAGCGTTAGTGAAGGTATGGAACTTGCAATTTACGCTTTAAGTAAAACTACTGAAGAATTAAAGCCTGAAAATATAGACATGGCAATTGTAAAAGATACCGGAAAATTGGTCGAAAAAATAACTGTTTTTGAAATTGAAAAAATTGTAAAAAAAGTATATGATAAAATAAAAGTAGAAAACGAAGAGGCTGAAAAAAAGAAGGCTACTGAAAATATAGAATAGAAATAATCTCCTCAAATTATGCTAATTTTGTAATAAAATCTTATATTCGTGTTTTGTTTAATGCGTGGAAAGGTATATAAATAAAAGAGGGGATACATATGGTGTCATTGGACAATGCTGTTATAGCACGACTTCAATCACATGGGGAAAAATTCGAAATACTCGTTGATCCATATTTGGCAGCCAAATTTAAAGAAGGTCAGCCAATAGCAATATCGGAAATCTTAGCTGCTGAGGCAGTCTACAAGGACTCTGGAAAGGGAGAAAAAGTTCCAGATGAAATGCTACTAAAGATTTTTGAAACGATAAACCCTTTGGAAATAGCAGAACAGATTTTAATAAAAGGACAGGTCCAGTTAACCGCCAATCAAAGGAAAGAAATACATGAACAAAAGCGAAAACAGATCGTGTCATTGATTTCAAGAAACACGATTAACCCCCAGACTGATGCTCCCCATCCGCCAAAAAGGATTGAAAATGCTATGGAAGAAGCCAGAATTAGCGTTGATATTTATAAAAGCGCTGAAGAACAGGTCCCTAAAATTATAAAGGAATTGAGGAAACTTTTACCCATTAAGTTTGAAAAAAGGGATATTGTAGTTAAAATCCCTGGTGAATTTGCAGGGACTGCATACCATACAATTCATGAATACGGCAGTACCAAACAGGAAGAATGGTCGGGGGACGGCTCCCTTGTTTTTGTAATTGAAATTCCAAGCGGTATCGAAAGTGAATTTTACTTACACTTAAATAAACTTACGAAAGGAACTGTTCAAACAAAAGTACTTAAAAAATACGACTAATCAATTTGCGGATAGAAACAGGTGAAATAATGGTAGAATTTAGCCACACAAAGAAAATTGGTTCAGCTGGAAGATTCGGACCAAGATACGGTAGAAAAATCAGAGTAAGATTAAGAGACGTTGAAATTAAACAGAACAAAGAATACAAGTGCCCTGTTTGTGCATTCCCTAAATTAAAAAGAGCAGGAACTTCAATTTGGGTATGTGACAAATGCGGTGCAAAAATTGCAGGTGGCGCATACACTCCAGAAACCGGTGCTGGTAAGGTAGTTACAAAGGCTATCCGAAGAGTTATCGAAAGTAAAAGTAGAGAAATTTAATTTAATTATTTTTAAACCATTTATTTTTATTTTAAGCTTTTTTTAGGTGGTATTTATGGCAGAGTACAGGTGTTCCAACTGCGGAAAAATCGTCACTCTTGAGGAAATTGGATTAAAGGCAAAATGCCCTCACTGTAGTAACAGGGTATTGATAAAATTGAGGCCCAGAGTAGTCAAGAAAGTACAGGCTAGATAATGATAATTACAACTTCAAGAAAACCTTCACAGCGTACTAGAAGTTTTGTAAATGACCTTGCAAGAGTTTTCAACTTTGAAGTCCAAAATCGGGGCAAAGTTGCTCTCTCAGAAATTGTAGAAAATAAAAAGGATATTGTAATCATTGAGGAATTTAAAGGAAACCCTGCAAGGTTAAAATTATACGATTTTAAGCTAAATAAAATTTTATCAATGAATATTTCTTTAAAACTGCAAAGGGAAGTTTCAGGAAAAGTTTTTAAAACATCTGGAAATATTGGTTCACTCTTCGATAAAAAAACAGAGCACTTAAAAGGCTTATTTTACGATTTCCTATTTAGCAAATTAAAGTACGATGAATGTAATTTTAGTACCGCATTGCACTTTAAATACGTTGATAGTTCCACATTTTATATTGAAATCCATGATGGTTTGGAAAATATCGGCCCAAGTATAAAAGTAAAAACCGTTGTTTTGATGGATATTGAATAGTTGAAAAAATGAACTGTAAAAATATCAGTAACCTGCCAAAATTCGATTTGGAACTGGTTTTTGAAAATCCAAAAAAAGCCGAAATTATCTTTAATTCTGTTTTTTTAGAGCATAGTGACTCACAAATAAAATCAAAATGTGAAATGAGCTTAGATAATTGCGTAATAAAAATAGTTTGTGTTTCAGATGAATTAAGCATTTTAAAAGCATCCATTTATTCATACCTTCGTTGGATAAACGTTGCAGAAGGTATATATAAACTAACTGAAAATGAATAATAGTCGATAAATAAAATGAGTTTAAAAATGATTAAATTAAAAAGAGGATTGAAATCATGGAATTACCTCCAAATGTTCAAAATCAGTTAATGCAGTTTCAACAGCTTCAACAACAGTTACAAATGATAATGTATCAAAAACAGCAGTTTGAAACCCAGTTAAAAGAAATGGAAAAAGCCGTTGAAGAAATGGAAAAGTCAACTTCAGACGAAGTATTCAAAATGGCAGGCGGAATACTCGTTAAAAGAAATAAAGATGAAGTAAAAGAAGAATTAAGCGAAAAAATGGAAACAATGAAGTTAAGAGTTGCAACTTTTGAAAAACAGGAAGAAAAGATGCAGAAAAGATACGCCGAATTACAAGAAAACCTTCAAAAGGTTATCGGTCAAGGCCATTAATTTCTATTTTTAATATATATTAATTATTTTTTTAGGGTTCTCGTTATGAAAAAAGATTTAGAAATTTTAAAAGATTATTTAAAAGAAGAAGATATTTTACTATTATGCCACCATAACGCTGATCCCGATGCAGTTTGTGCTGCAATTGGTTTAAAATACCTTGCAAACAGTTTTTCGAAAAAAAAATTGAAAGAAAAAAACGTGAGAATATCAGCTGACTCCGTAAGCAAACTTTCAAGAGCTATTTTAACCGAATTAAATGAGGATATCGAAATTATCGAGTATCCAAAATTACCAAAAACCGTTTTTTTAATTGATACTTCATCTTTAAATCAAATTACAGTAAATAAAAAAGATTTTTTAAATTCAGACGTAATTTTAATTGACCACCATAGAAAAACAGATTTATCAAGCCTTTGTAAGGTTTTAATTGTTGATGAAAATTCAACTTCAACTTGCGAAATCGTTTCAGATATTTTTCGGGAAATGAATATATATCCTCCAAAAAATATTCGAACTGCACTTCTTTTAGGGATATTGTACGATACAAAACATTTAAAGCTTGCAAAAGAATCAACATTTAACACTATTTCATGGCTTATAAAAGAAATCAGTTTTCAAAAAATACTATATCTTTTAAGTCAGGAAAGTGACCCAAGTAAAAGAATTGCCCATTTAAAGTCATGTAGTAGAATGGAAATAATCGATTTGGGAAATTATGTAATTTCAATTTCAAATGCAAGTTCACATGAAGCATCGTGTGCAAAAACTATTGTAAGTATTGGTGCGGATGTTTCATTTGTTGTTGCCGCAAGAAAAAAAGATAAAGAAATACGAGTGAGTGTTAGGAGTAGAAAGTCAGTTTCAAAAAAAGTTCATATGGGAAGTTTGATGGAAAAAGTTGCTAAAAAGTTAGGTGGTGAAGGCGGAGGCCATGAAGAAGCTGCTGGACTAAATGCACCATGGAACAAGGAAATATCAAAAGAAGAAGCAGTAAAAGAAGTACTTTCGATATGTATAGAAACACTTAAAGAAGAATTAAGGTGTTAAAATGGCAGAAAAAAAACTTGAAAATAGTGAAATTTTTAATTCATATTTTAAAAATCTAACTGAAAGAGAAAGAGCCGTTTTTGAAGGAGGAATATCTCTTGGGGCATTATTTCACCAGTTTGTTGGAACTCCAGTAAGTAATAAAACTAAAAAAAGTTTAGAACTTGCAATTTCAGAATCCTTAAAAAACCAGCCATTTATTAAAGACATTTCTGTTTCAATTATTCTTGATATTGAAGAAGGAAAATATGTATCCCTTGATGGAAACATGCTTGATGTATCGTTAACGGTAAATACAAAAGAAGAAGAAAATTCAGTAATTTTACGATTAAAATACATTAAAGAACTTGATTACCCTTTGATGTATGTTGAAAAAATTTAAGGTGGAAAAATGATTAATGTTGCAGTTCCAATGGATATGGATGCTATTTCAAGCGTTAAATCTGCAAATTATTTCTTAATATTTAAAATTTCAGAAAAAGAAGTGGTTGATACAAAGACTGTACTATCCTTTGAAGAAATGCTAAAAGAAAAACCTAACGCAATTATTTTAAATGAACAGAAAAAATTAAACGCTAAATTTGAAAGTTATTTTTGCGAATTTGAAGACGTCGATAAATGCATTTTGGAATTTATCGAAGGAAAATTAGAAAAAATTGAATAAGATTTATTTTTAATTTATTTTTTTAATAACCCATTAATTTAATTCCATAGCCAAGGTTCCATGTTTTAACGTCTTTTCCGGCAAGCCTGTCTATTATTGAAGGATAGCCATCTGCTTCTTCATAATAAATGCTGTAATCTGTTGAAAGCGTATATTTTGTTCCATCTGACCTTTTTGGTGAAATGTAGTTTAAACCTATTGTTTTTGATAAGGGGTAAACTTTTGATGTAGGTTCAATTGCTGCATATTTTCTAACACGAAAATTATCAAAGTATATGTTTTGGGTATTAGTACCACCTCTAGAAGTACCAATTGCAAAGTAGCTACCGTATTGATTATTAGAATTAACAGTAGTTGTAATCATCCAATTAGGTTCATTTTGAAGTATGTAATTTGCATTGGTAACATATTTTCCAGAAACAGTATTTCCAACAATTTGAACTTTTGTTCTGTACCAGATATTTTTTTGAGGCGTATTTGATGAAGAACTTGTAACTTGTGGCCTAGTTACATAGCTTATTTCTGAAGGTATTCCTGAAGGTATACCCGTAACTGTTTTAACAGGTTCTGTTCTAGATATTATAAGGTATTGACGATCATTGTAATTTGAAGACGAACGCCATGATACTTCCCCCCCACTAATATGTAAAGCGTGGTTACTTCCAGAGTTTACTCTGCCACCAAGATCTAATGAATAATAAGCATCAGGGTGTCTTGTAGTGTAGCCATAGTACTGAGGATTCCCAAAAAATCCAAGAAATGTGTATGCCACATTATTTCCACTTTGAGTATGCATGCCCTTAGAATCAACTTCTATAGTATAATTAGTTAAACTGATATTATTTCTTGAAATCATTCTTGAAACTGCGGGAGCATTTAAACACTGTACCATTTTTTGATTGTATTTACTATTTTGAAAAGGATTGTCACTAGAAGCATAAGTCCATGTTCCACGAGTTTCTGTCCATTTTGTGTACTTTGAATTTGTATCTTCAAAATCATCAAACATTTCAAATACTAAGTTTCCGTTACTTTCTGAAATTTTTGGATATGTTGATACTATGTAAATTGAAGTATTTGTATTTTGAGGCATTTCTGGAACTTTTAGCCATAATATTGATATTCGTTCTTTATTAGTTGTAACATTGTAATCCCATAATTCAACCCAGTATGGAACATAATTTCCGTTACTATCAAAAAATCTAAGCCCTTCTCCAGTTGGTTCGACTGCATAATTAAAATTGGTACTATTAAAGACCACCTTTACCTGAAAATCATTTAAAATCTGATTATTTGGATTTGATACATTTATTATTCCAACGTAAGTCGGTTTAATGTATTGGTACGAATCAAGTACCGTTTTTGCAGTTGAATACTTAAAAGAAGAGATATTTTGCTCCTTAAAAACATTTCCATCATTTCTATCGATTTTATAGTAGAAATCATAATTTATTTTAAATGTAAAACCATCAACCATTGAAATATTTGTTATATTAAAATTATAAGTTACATTGTAGCCTGATTTTGAATATTCACTTGTTACATTTTCAATATAATTTTTGACTATCGTTTTTTCAGTTTCATTTTTTAAATAGAATAATACATCTTCAGGAGTGCTAAAAAACGGATTTGAATTTCCACCATTATAGCGCCCTATATTCTCAAGTTGTGCATCATTTAAAGCTTTATTAAATATTACTGGAATTGAAGTTTCAATTACATGTTCTAATGAAGAAGATTTTAAATCTATTGAAGACGCTTCCATTTCTGTTAAAACTTGATTTCGCTGTAAATCAAGAGTGTGGTAAGTAAGAGTTGCTGTAAGCATTAAAATTAAAACAAGAGTAGTAGTACTTTGAGATAGATACATTAAATCACCTTAACTACCGTATACCTTTAAAAAAACCTTTACGGGCTCACTATTATTAAAATAATAAATTGATTTTTTATATTCTCCTGAAACACTGTTATAAGCATTTAATTCCGAAAAATATGGCCCTTTGACAGTAATTGCCCCATTAGTATTCCATGCTACCCCATACCAACCTTCAGTCCTATTCATAATAACCACTGATGAAGCAATTACAATATTTTGGTTTTGATTATTTCCTTTGGATAAAACTACCTCATCACCGATTATAAATTCATAGTTTTTAACGGAAATCCTATTTGATAAAAGGGAATTTGCAAGCTGATTTTCATTATTATTCATTAAAAGAATTGCGGTTTCAACAGTTCCATCAGAAATTATTGTTTTTAAATCATGTGATGCCTTACCATGTAATATGTTTGATTTTACAACGTCTTGGTAACCTCCAGTATGTTCAACTAGAGATGTTGTAAAAAATGCCATACCAATAGTAAGAATTACTACTGCAATTACTAAATCACTGTCAAATATCATTAAAACACCTTAGCTGTCCATATCTAAAATACAAGAAATTTCATATTGTCTTAATTTTAAAACATAAAATGTAGCTTCACTATCGTAATTTATTGTTAATGTTATATTTGCATTGTTTGTAGCATTTAAAAGCTTTATTTCATTTGGTTCATAGTATTCCCAGTTATTTGTTGAAATAACTTTTCCAAAGTTTGTGATTTTATCGTTTGTAGTGCTAGCTATTTCAAAAGGAACGCCATTAACTAAAAATTTGGTATTTGAATTTGTATTTGATTTTATAGATATATTTGAAAGTGTTGATGGCCTTCTTACTGCAAAGTAAAGTATTTCTCCAGAATTTATTGATTCAGTAACTGATTTTACATTTGAATATCTCCACGTTTTGACTGGAACATATAAGTTTCTTGTTTTTACATAAGTATTTGGAGTTACCGTATAATTATATTCTATTTCTACAAGATTTACATTTGATGAAAGAATATTTGGAATTCCTTCAAAATTATATTTTAAAACGTCTACTGCATTTTGCCCTGCATTGTATTCTAGCATTTCGTAAACGTCTACATTAATATTTGGAGCATACTTTCTAACTTTGATGTTATCAAACCAAAATTCTTCATCGTGGGTTCCTTGTGCAGCCCCAATTAAAATATAATTACCTTGAACGTTTGAGTTTGGAATATTAGGTGTTAAAAAATTTGAATTAGTATTTGAATTAGTATTTAAATTTGGATTTGGATCGCCCATATAACCATTATTAAACTCCCATAATGAAACATCACACCGTTTATTGTTATTATTTCGATATCCTAAAATATATTTATGGTAATACCATACGTTATTTCCGGTAAACATTGAAGAATATATTGGGGATTGGTCATAATTTCTACTTATTGAAAGTACCTGATAGTCTCCAGTAAATGAATTATAACACCGTATGTTATTAACAGTAGTGCCTGCATTTGAATAAAATCCAATCATTGTATCGGGACTATCCGCTTGTCCTGTTGATGCACCAGCATATCCTTTTGCAAGCCCTTCCAATATATAAATATCGTTATTACCTACATTCAAAGGATTTGAAGACCGTAAACTCATTTTTCCCTGGCTATTTGGTGCTACATAGGCCACACGATTTATACCTGAGCCGCCATTATAAAACGAAAGTTCGGAAGATTGAGGGGTACTCCATGTTCCCCTTAAATTAGTCCATTTTGAAAGGCCGTTTTCAAAATCATCAAAAAATATAAATGTATTTTCACCGTTACTTTGATACGAACCAGCTTGATTTCTCCTAAGTTCAACTGTTGTAACGGAATTTTTTGGAAGGCTATTTACTTTTATCCATATTCTTGCTTCTTTATTATACTCCCATGTTTCTATCCAATAATTAAGTTGTGTGTTCCCATTCCAAAAACTGATACCGGATCCATCTGTTGAAAAATCAAAGTTAAAATTTGATGGATTTAGTACTACGAAAACCTGAAAGTCGGTTAAATCAGTTGTTCCAGGGTTAGTTATGTTTATATCGTAATGCCATGTTTCAGTATATGAAAATTGCTGTTCATTTAGTGCATTTGGGTCAAACGTTCCAGGAATTTTATCCAATCCATAATATCGATTAGATACGGACTTTAAAAAATTCATATAGTCTGGAACGTATGAATTTGATGGAAGTTCGTGCATTTTAAATAACATATCCGAAACTAAATTTGCTTTTTCAAATCGTTCAATATCTCTTTTATGCTCCTGATTTGTTAAATTAACGTGAGTAAATGTAAAGTAACCCATGTAAAATACTGCAACAAATATAATTACAACAGCTACAGCTTCATAAGTAAAAACATATCCACGATTTGATTTTAATTTTGATTTTAAAGTCATATTATCCCTTAAATTTTTTTAAAATAAACAGGATTAAAATTGCTGGTAAAATATTCATCGGTAAATTTATCGGGAGTTTTAGTAAAGATTTAGGCGGTTCTGAAATTTGAATGTTTCTAAGCCTTAAAGATACCGTATATCCATTTGGAATATCAGAAACAATTTTTAGTTCATTGTTGCCATTTTTTAATATATTTGAAACATCCTTTGAGATACTTGACCTTTGATTTCCCCGCATATGGGTTTCAATTTCATTATCATTAAGATAAACTGTAGCAGTGAAAGATTCATTTAACGTTCCCCAAGGACTATACGATAGGAGATAGGTATAATTTTCCACCTTATGAATATTAAAAGACTTAACTACTATCGTATTAGTCGAACTTACGGTTAGATCTCCTAAATTTAATGCATTTACGGATGAAAATAGCATTAAAGATAATAATACTGTAATTAAAAATTTGAATACTATTGGCTTTTTTTGAAACATGTTTAGCACTTAAAATGTTTTTTACTAATCAATTAATATAAGTAATCTAAATTATAAATTTAGCCATTTGAATTTTAAAATTTAAAAAAGATTTTATTTAATATTCACTCTTAATTTCTTTGAAACGTAAAAGTGTCCAAAAGATATGTTTACATTATTTAATGGAATTGAATTTGATACATCATCTACATTTGAACCTGTTATATTTACAAAATTTCCTGTTAGACTAGATTCTGGCCTAAAAATAATATCTGTTGTAGAATTTACATGGATAGATTTATTTGAAATATGTATTGTATAATTTAAGTTACCAACAGGTTCAAAGGTTGCATTGATTGTTACATCTTTAGCATATGCAGTAATTGCATAATTTTCAAAGGTATCTAAAATTGAATGTCCTCTTTCAGCAACTTCAGATTCCCTAAAATTTTTTGCCATATTCAGTACGTTTTGACCCATAAATGCAAAAACAACTAATAAAAAAAGTACTGCAAGAATGAAATCAAATGAAAACTGGCCCTTCTTAGCTGATATTAACTTGTACATAACTATCCTTCCTTTCTAGTTCAACAGTTATTATTTTTAACGTTGGAACAGTATAACTAAAAGAACTGCTACCATCGCTCTTTTTTACCCCTATTGAAGTAGTTGTTGAAATGTTAAACCCATCTCCAACTACATTAATTGATTTATTATTAAATTCCCATTTTGAAGATGGTGATTTTACATATACTAGTTTTAAAGACCCTTCATCAGATACTGAAAGCATTTCAACGTTACTTTTAACCTTTGAAAGTGCAGCATGTGCTAAACTTGCAGAAGATAATTCTACTGTCTTTGTAAGTCCAAATACTCCTGGAGTCATTGTAGAGATTACAATTGCTACAAGAAGTGCGAGAAATAAAATAATAAATTCGACTGAAACCTGTCCTTTTGACATTGTAACATACCCCATCAAAAAATTAAAAAAGATTAACTCAAAAGATTAAATCCATTGTATGTTATAATTCTGATTCTTTTCATACCAATACATTTGGTAAAAAAAGTCAAATTCATTTCCAGATGATGTAGTATAAACTATTGCTGGAACATCAAAAATGTTATAACTTATTCCAAAATCAAGTATCGGTACAAGGGAATTATCAAGTAGTGCTAAACCATAATTACTTGTCTCTTTGTGTCCAAAAATATAATCCGAATATGAATCAACCCACCGGTTAAGTGAGTACCTACCGGTAAATTTATCAAATCTACTGTAGTCTTTTAAAACTACAGGTGCAGGAACGATTATACTCATTACTTCAGTATCTCTTTTTTTAATTGAACCTGTTACGGTAAGCTTAAAATTGTCAATTTTTATCCCTGTCTGTTTTGATGCAGGAATTAGTTCATTTAAATCGATAAGTTGAGTTTTGGGATAGATTGAAGGGCCAACAATTTCCATTGTTCTTGTAACTCCGTCGCCATCTTCATTTTCAGTTGATAGCGTATCTGTACGGTTAGAATACATCTTAAAATTTACTTTTGTATATGGGTATAGCCAAAAACCCTTTTGACCATTTAGTTCAGCCATTGGAGAGATATCTACGGTAATTTTGTCTCTTACATCACTAGTTTCCCCACTTGTTAATTTAACAAAATTTTTTGATGATCTTAAATCTTTTGTAACATATTCTATTTCTTCAGGAACCGATATAAATACTGAATAAGGGTACAAGTTTGTAATTTCCCCGTCTAATATCCAATAAGTTTCAACTGATGCAACTGTTGTTTGTGCAGTTATATTCTGAACCATAATTGAAAAAAATAAAATTATGAGTATATATTTAAAAGCTGCCTTCATCTAGTTACCACCTGCTGCTTTTACAATGTATAAGTCTTCACTTTTTTGTGAAACAATTGCAGAAACCGATTCTGATGGTACTGCTATAATTAACATATATTTTACATTTTCATCAAATATCTGAGTATTTTCTGAAATTTTATTAAGTTTTTCCCCGTATCGCCCAAATTTTTCGTTTACGGTTGCAATATCTAACTTATCCGCTGCTGTTGCATGTAAAACGCCAGGCAGATTATTTAAACTGTAAGAAATTGAAGATGTGGTTTCAAGGTTTGATGAAACATCATCATCAGTTATTTTATTTGATACTGCCCGTTCTTCACTGTACCCGATATTTGGAAGAATTACATATGAACTATCAATTATCGCATAGCCCATAGGGGATTCAGGAGTATTTTTATTATATATTAAAACCGAATCTCCTGAAAGTGGCATTTTACCACATTGTTTTGAAGATACTGTAACAGTGAGCTTATTTAAATTTGAAACAGGAGTTATTGTAAACTCTTTTAACTGCATTATGCCCATTGATTTTGTTATATCTAAAACATTTTCTTTTGTCATAAAGTAAGATTGTCCTGCCATTTTAACATAGAAATAATTGTCACCAGAACCTATTGTCCTTTGAAGAGACCGTTCAAGAATTTCTTTTATTTCTTCTTCAACATTTGCTTGTTTAAATAGAGTATCTACTTCTGACGTAGTCTTTGCATCATTTATTTTTCTTTCGAGTTCATTTGCTTTTAAACTACTCCTATAGTATTCCCCATACATACTCTTAATCTGATCTACTGCAAGTGCCTTATAACGTTTTATTTGTAAGTAATCCCTTACTTCAGAAAGTATTTTTGAAATATCGTTTTTATTACTACTTTGCTGAACCTGAATTATATAAGATATTTTTTGCGGATCATTTGGGTATTCAAAAAATAGCTTGTCGATAGTATCAATTGCAACTTCTTTATTATACGTTAACTCCTCTACTTCTCTATTTTTTGCAGTAAAATAAATATTATAAACTTCAAAAACTACAATAACCGAAACTACAAGAACTAACGCTATTCTAAGTTGTTTTGGAGGTATTCTAGAAGACTTTTTTGATTTAGTTTTTAAACTCTTTAATTTATCACTATATTCCTCAGCAGGCATAAAATCCCTCCCGTAATAAACGATAACAACAAAATCAATATTATGTGGGTAATATATGGATATTATATGTATTAAAACCATCTTTTAAATATATTATCAATTGAATTTGGAATTAAACGTCATTAAAAATTAATTTATGAATTTAAAGTTGATAAAGTTATGTTAAACTTAGTATTATCAATATTTTGACTATTTACTACATAATTAACTATAAAATTAGATACAAAGTTAAGCGAAGAAGTATTTATCAAATATAATGTAACATTATATTTTCCACCGGATTCTTCAAAAGTCATACCTGCATAAATTACAGTTCCATTAACATGTGTTCCATTATATCCAGAATTTACAAGTGAAACAGCTGTTTTTGCCCCCAAATCAATTTTATCAAGTGTTCTTGTGTCTTCACTAAATGAATCCCCTAAAAAGTATGAGAGAGTTATTGTAGACATTAAAAGTACTGCAAGAACTATTATTGAAAATTCAAAGGATATTTGCCCTTTTAAATTTTTAAACATTTTACCCTCCAAAATAGCTTGTAATTCCTAAACTATGCCCAATAATTACAATATATGCCAGTAACACAAATGGTACAAATGGATACGTCGTTAAAACATTTAATTCATTGTTAATTTTACCTTCATCGTGCATTTTAATTAAAAATTCTATATCTTTTTGAGAAAGGCCTTCTCCATCAGTCATTAAAGTTTTTTCCAATGAGTTTCCCATTTCTTGACTTACCATTTGCTTAAATCGCTTGAAAAGATTTGCATTTTCTACAAATACTTCCCCACTATCTTTAATCGTGATAATATCTCTTAAAATATCCCCTTCCCTTAGTTCAGGTATTGATTTTTTTGAGGATATTTCTGCACCAGTTAAAGCATATATAACAAGCGAAATTAAAGAAAGCTGCCCTACAGAAACTAAAAATAAACTAATAACGTTTTCCTGAATAAAATAAACCTTATCAAAAATATATACTCCTAAAAGATAAATTGGTGCTAAATAACCTATTTTCTTTGAAATTAGGTTGTATTTTGGAATTTTTCTAGATATAAATATTGAAAAAATTACGTAGATCCAGAGTATAGTTTTTGTATAAGGAAACCCATATGTTTCTGTGATAAATACGATTATCCCAACAAGCATTGCAAGATATGACGCTGAAGGAAGAATCTCCTTCCAGTAACTTTTCAATATTTTTGTCATCGGGAAAAACGCTGCAAAAGCTGCACTTAACCCAATTAGTATCAAAATATACTTTGGTATAAAATAAAAAGTTTCTGATGCAAATAATGGCGAAAGAACAGTAAATAATTTAACATCTCCCCCGCCCATGCCGATACCAAGTATTAAACATAACAAAAGAGTTGCAAAAAAGGACGTAATCGCATCAAATCCAAATAAATAGTATCCAATAGGTGCATTAACAATTAACATTAAAATTATAACAAAATGAGGAATTATTCTTTCTTTTATATCCGTTACAGTTGAAATTAATATCAGTAAAAAATTAAATATATAGGCAATAAAAAGTAAGTTATTTGGTTCAAACATGATTTTTCCCTTTTATATCGCATTACTCTTTCCAAGCTTTTTTTCTATTTTGTTTTTTATTTGCATTAAAAGTTCCCTATTTTCAAGGTAGTCAATTGAACATTCAGTCGTCTTATCAAGGGTTAGCTCGGTAATTTCCCTTAAAATTTCCGCTGCAATGTCGGGTTTATGAATCCAGTTACATTTCATGCAGCTCCATATTAATGTTCCGTCTTTTCTTTTAACAAATTCTCCTAAAACTTCATCTTCGCATGGATAAAATGGACAATAGCACCATAAACACGATTGATTGTTGTAGTGGCAGGGGTAATATTCACAATCTCGATTTGCACTACATGTTGAAAGAATTTTTTTCAAATGGTTTTTTGCAAGACCATGCATAACTGCACCCCGTTGTTAAAATATTTTTGAATAATATTTGAATTTTTTATTTATATCAAATACTTAGAACTATAAAGTTCATAACCCTAATTTTTATTGAAAATCCCTTACTTTACAAAATTTTGAGCATATCGAATGAAATATATAGTAATTTAATCTATTTATTGTTTTATATTCTTCGAGGTGGATTAATGAATAAACTTATTTTGCTTGCAAGGAAAATTGAAAATGAAATTTTAAGGGAAAAAGTAATATCATTTATTGAAAATCCTGCGTCAACACATTCTGAAATAAAAGAAAGCGGAATCAGTATTAAAAACTCTCCTGCAAGTATCAAAAGGCATCATAAGTACGAGGGCGGGTTAATCGAACATACTGCATCAGTAGTAACGCTTTCTTTGAAAATAGCCGAAGCACTTCGAGAAACTTATGGAATTATTCCAGATAGTGATTTATTGATTTCGGGGGCAATACTTCATGACTTAATGAAACCCCAAAATTATCAAACAAATAACGAAAAATTTGACCATGTTTCAGATTCTAATTTAGAACATTTGACCCTTTGTGTGTCAGAGCTTTATAAGCGAGATTTTCCACTTAATGTTATAAAAGTTGTTGCAAGTCATCACGGAGAACACGGCCCAGTTAGTCCAGATTCAATTGAAGCATGGATTATACATTACGCTGACAATATAGATGCATCACTTAACGATATTGCGGTTAAAATATGCCAAGCTAGGGCACGAGAGTTTGGAATTGATGATAGTGCAATCTATAAAAAAGTAACTCCGTTAAAAGCTTATGAAATGCGTTCAAAATCCGGTAAAGATAAATTAAAAGAATTTTTGAAAGAACAGTTAGAAATAACGGAAGAATAATTAAAATAAAGTTATAACTTGAAAATATTTATTTAGTATAGACTAATTGCATGAAAATGAAAGTAATAATAAGATAGTTATTAATTCAAATATTAATGACTAAAATTAGGACTAAAAATTTCATAATAAAATTTTTTTTGGTAAAACGCCTAAATCTTTTTTAAATTATATTCTGAAATTAAAACTGCTATATCGGATAATTTAGCATCTGTTTTAATTCCATACGGGTTATAGTGAACCCTTGTAACGATAAATCCATTTTCTCTTAGTTTTTCCATGAGTTCAGTTATTGGGGGAACAAGCTTTTTTATGAAACTGCATATTTCATGAATATCATAACAGCCCACTTGTTCAATTTTTGACTCATTTAAAATATATTCCAATAAATTCACTGCTTTTTTTGAATAATTTCTCGTTTTTGCAGTGTTTAATGCATCTTCAACTATTTTTGTGTTGTTGATTGAGCCCATATAAAAAGGGCCACCGTATCCTTTTTCATATCCTTCTTCAAAAGATTTAAAGGATTTTTCTTCGCCATTTAAAGTTACGTATCCAAGATTTTCTATTGCTAAATCTGCCTTTCCAGCCCCTCTTTCAGTAACTAGGAATGTTCTTACATAGTGGTCAGTTACATGGGAAAATATAGGTTTTAACCCTACATCATATTTTGAAGCCATTCTTATTGCACATCCTACCATAAGTCTTACTGCAAGTTCTTTATCGGCCCTAAGGGGTACTGCACCGTATTTTCTAATGCATGTTTTTCTATATGCTCCACATAACACTGCGGTATCGGTTGCAGTCATGCATAAAAGCCCCCCTTTTGTAAGTGTTGCCCGAATTCCGCTGTCAAGATATGGAACAGGGGATCCAAATGGGTCTAAATCAGTTACATTAAATAATTTAAAATTTTTTGATAAAAGAACGTTTGCATCTTCGTGAAATACAGTCACGTTTTCAAGTCCATTTAACTTTAAATTTTGATTTATCATTTTTACGGCACTTGGATTAATATCTCCAATATTAACTTTTAATTCCCCCTTAAATTCTAATTCATTAGCGTACCTAAGCCCCCTTGCTCCGCTGCCTCCTAATGGGTCGCATATTAAAAATTCTTCTCTATCAAATTCGTTTAAAAAAGCCTGAATTACAGATACGGATAAGTCCCTATTGGCCTCCATTACAGGATTATAAAATACTATGTCTTTTTTTGACGTTTTTGAGTCTTCCAAAACTATAAGATTAGTTCTTCCTTCAGTAATCACTTTTGTTTTAGAATTTATTTTTTTATAATCCTCATTATTTAATATTTCGTCCATATTAATTCACCAGATCGTATTAAAACCGTTTATTTTTTAAATAATAATATCCGAATTTCGCATCGATAACAATATATATGTTCCATACCTACTCCTAGGATAATAACAAAAATATTGTTTATTTATTATAAATATGCTACAAGTTATTTCATAGGCTAGTATATTAAAAATTGCAACTTATGATTATTCAAGCCTTAAAAATCAAAACTTTTTGTTCATACCATTTTTATTTTTTTATACTCTTTTAGGTGATTTTGTTGGCATCTGGCTCAAAATATGCGGATTTAGAAATAAGTGTTGTAAAAAGAAGCGGTAATGAAGAATCCTTCAATGTAAATAAGTTCGTAAAATCGCTCATAACATCCGGTGTTGATTACGAAAACGTTGATACAATATTATCAGAAATTCAAGGGAAATTTTACAATGGAATGTCGACTGAAGACTTAAAGTCTGTGGTATATAGTATTCTAAAAGAATATGATAAAAAAACCGGAAAAAGTTACTCTAAAAAGTACATGTCTGAAAACTGTCTAAAAATAAGAACTTCCGAAAAAGAATTTGAATCGTTTAATAAAGAAAAAATCGTAAAAGCGTTAATTCAGGAAGCAGGAGCAGATTTAAAAACCGCTGAACGAATTGCATTAGAAGTAGAATCGGAAGTTAAAACTTTAAATTTAAGTTATCTTACTGCCCCAATGATTAGAGAAATTGTAAATACTAAACTTATAGAACATGGATTAGAAGAATTCCGACATAAACACACGAGACTTGGAATTCCGGTTTATGACATTATTAAATTAATTGAAAAAGGTTCTAAAGACAATGCAAACCTTATGCACAACCCGGAAAGTATTCATAAATGGGTTGCCGATGAAACAATGAAACAGTTTGCACTTTTAAATGTATTCCCAAAATACATTGCAGATGCCCATATGCGAGGAGACATTCACCTTCACGACCTTGAATATGCTGCTGTAAGAACAGTTTGTTGTCAGCATGATTTAAGGCAATTTTTCATGCACGGTTTAAAGGTAGATGGAACCGGTAGACATACAAGTGTTTCAAAACCTGCAAAACATCCAGATGTGGCGTTACAGCATGCTGCAAAAGTATTAAGTGCTGCACAGTGTGAAATGTCAGGTGGACAATCAATTGATGAATTTAATGTATGGATTGCACCATATATTAAAGGACTTCCTTATGATGAAGTAAAACAGCTTATGCAATTGTTTATTTATGAAATGAACCAGATATATGCTGCAAGAGGTGGCCAAGTCGTATTTAGTTCAATAAATCTTGAATTAGAAGTTCCAGAATATTTAAAAGGTAAACCTGCTGTAAAAGCAGGTCAAATAGTTGGAGCATACGAAGAATACGATTATGAAGTCAAATTAATTGCTAAAGCACTTGTTGATGTATTAATGCAAGGTGATGCGTATGGTAAACCATTCTTATTTCCAAACATTATTTTTAAATTAAGAGAAAATGCATTTAAAGATGAAAATAAAGATTTAATGATAAAAATACACGAATTAAGTGCTAAATGGGGACTTCCGTACTTTATAAATATGTTTGCAGATTATCAGTTCAAAAACACTAATGCAATGGGATGTAGAACCCGGTTGAGTGGAGATTGGGGGAATAGCGTTGAAGAAAGTTCCCTTAGAACCGGAAACATGCAGTGGTATACTGTAAATCTTCCAAGAATTGCTTATGAAGCAGACGGGGACGATGGAAAACTTTTTGAACTTCTTGAAGAAAAATTGAGCCTTATAAAACACGGTCTTGAACTAAAACACGAAATTACGAAAAAAAGGCTATATCATGATAAGACACATCCATTTTTAACTCAAAAATTCGATGATGAGCAGTACTATGGATACGACAACACGACAAAAACTTTCGGATTTGTAGGATTAAACGAACTTTTAAAATACCACGTTGGAAGCGAAATTCATGATACAAAGGATTCATTAGATTTTGGGGAAAAAGTAATTTCATTTATTCGAAATTATGCAGATTCACTTAAAAAAGAAACTGGGCTTAGGTGGACCGTAACTCAAACGCCTGCAGAAAGTACGGCGGGAAGATTTGCAAAGTTAGATTATAAATACTACCGGGAAGAGACTAAATCCGTTGTAAATGGGGAATTAAGCGATTTAAATAGCATCTACTACACCAATTCGTCACACGTTAGGGTAAATGCACCCGTTACACTTGGGGAAAAAGTAAGTATTGAAGAAAAATTCCATTCATTATGTAATGGTGGGCATATCGGCCACTTCTGGAATGCTGAAGCGTATGCAAATCCAGAAGTATTGATGGAAATTACTCAAAAAATGGCTAAAACAAACATTGGTTTTTTCACGTACACTAAAAATTTGAGTATTTGTGAAAAATGCAGTCTTGCAATGGGTGGCTTGAAAGATAACTGTAATGGGTGCGGAAGTAATTCGATTGAAAGGTTTTCAAGAATTACGGGATATTTACAAAATGTTTCAAACTGGAACAAAGCAAAACAGAAAGAACTAACCGATAGAAAAAGTAATTTAATTAAATTTTAGCTTTTTTAATTTTAAATTTTTTTAAAGTAATTTTTATATGACATATAATTTCTATAATTTTAAATACTCTTAAATATATAAAGTGAATGATTTAACATAAAAGGTGTTTTAATGAAGGCTATCTCGGTATTAAGCGGGGGACTCGATTCTTTAGTGACTTCAATGGTTGCAAAAAAGGAAAATTCTGAAATAGCAACAGTTACATTTAATTACGGGCAGATGGCCCTTGATAAAGAACTAAAATCTGCTAAAAAAATTTCTAAAGTACTTGGTGCAGAAAATCAGGTATTTGACATATCTTTTGTAAAAGAATTTAGTAAAAGTGGCCTAAATACTGGAAATATTCCTAACCCAAAAAAAGATGACCTAGATGATTTTAAAGAGTCTGAAAAAACTATGAAATCAGTTTGGGTTCCTGCAAGAAACATGATAATGTTTTCAATTGCTTCAGGCTTTGCAGAAGGGATAAATGCAGAAAAAATATATTCAGGATTAAATAAAGAAGAAGGAGTAACCTTTCCAGACAATTCTACTGAATTTATAAATAGTTTTAATAAAAGCCTTGAATATGGGACACTAAATAAAGTTAAAATGTATGCTCCACTTTATAATCTCGATAAAGTTGAAATAGCAACTTTTGGAAAAAGATTAGAAGACGAATTAGGTTTGGACATTTTAAAATACAGTTACTCTTGTTACAGAGATAATTTAAAAGATTACCTACACTGCGGAACTTGTGAAAGCTGTATGCGACGAAAAAGAGCGTTTGAATCTGCCGGAATCGTTGACCCAACAAACTATATTCTTCAATAAGTGAAAAAATGATTGTAATCCCAAGATATTCTCTAATTAAAGAAAAAGCATCTGAAAGACTGCCTGAACTTCTTGAAAATCTTAATTTAAAAAAACCTCTTGTAATTACTGGAAAAAATACCAAAAAATACAGTAAAGGTTTTGAATTTATTTATTATGATGAAATCGACATATATAACGAAGAAGGCTTTCAAAAAATTGGAAAAGAATACGATTCAATTATTGGAATTGGAGGGGGAAAACCAATCGACATTGGAAAAATAATATCCAATAAATCCAAAAAACCTTTTGTAAGCGTCCCAACTACTGCTTCAAATGATGGAATTGCCTCCCCCATTGTATCATTGACCCAACCTTCATACCTTGCAGAGTCTCCAATTGCAATAGTAGCAGACATTGATATAATCAGAGAATCTCCAAAAAAACTCCTTTCTGCAGGAATGGGAGACATTGTTTCAAATATTACTGCGGTTTTGGATTGGGAGTTAGGTAAAATAGAAATGAATGAAAAATATAGCGATAGTTCAGGAATTTTTTCAAAAACAATTGCAATTGAACTTATAGACTACGTTTTAAACTATGATTTAAAGGAATATCCAAAAAAACTTGTAAAGTCACTTATTGGAAGCGGTATTTCAATCGCAATTGCACACTCTTCAAGGCCTGCATCAGGGAGTGAGCATTTATTTTCCCATGCCCTTGATAACCTTAAAAATAAGTATGAATTAAATATAAATTCGCTTCATGGAGAACAGTGTGGATTAGGAACGATTATCATATCCCAAATGTATTATGAAGAAGGTAGGATTGACTTTAAAACTGTTGAAAAAGTAAAAAATTCGCTAAAAGCAGTTAATGCACCAGTTACTGGAAAAAAACTTGGATTTGACGAAGATTTATTAATAGAAGCACTTTCTTCGGCCCATAAAGTTCGAAAAAGGCATACCATTTTAAGAAACGGACTTTCAAAAGAAAAAGCAAGAGAAATTCTTGAAAAGTCTGAAATTATTTAATTTATTTTAAAAATTTGAAATTAAAAATTATAGTTGTTATTTAAAAATTAGTAAAGAATATTTTTCATTAAAACATTTTTTATTTCGTATACCTTTTTTTATTTTTTACCGAGATTTAAAAACCATGATTCTAAAACTTAATATATAAAATTTATAGGTTGGAGGGGGTTGAAATAAAGTGATAGAACAAAAATTTATTGATAACGATAATATTTTAGAAGTAATAATTCAGGTGTTAGGACAAAATTCCGATGAAAAAACAAAATTAAGTGGGTCTAAATTCTTTAAAGAACAAATTAAGCTTCACGGGGTAAAAGTTTCAACTGTCACAAAAATTAGTAAAGAATATTTTGAATATATAAAAAACTGCGATAAAAATGAAATTTTATCCCTTTGTGAAACGCTCTTTTCATCAGGATACTTGGAAGAACAGTTTATTGCATGCAATTGGTCGTACTATTTGAAAAACCAGTATAGTATGGATGATTTTATCACTTTTGAACGGCGGTTAAATCAGTATGTTACTAATTGGGCTTCTTGTGACACACCATGTAACCACACAATTGGAACATTTATTGAAATGTATCCAAATTTTATACAAAATATAATAACTTGGACAAAATCAAATAACCGCTGGCTTCGAAGAGGGGCTGCAGTAACGCTCATAATTCCTGCCCGTAAAGGAAAATTTATTGATGAAATTTTTCAGATTGCAAATAACCTATTTAGCGATAAAGAAGATTTGGTGCAAAAAGGGTACGGCTGGATGTTAAAAGCTGCAAGTGAATCTCATGAAAAAGAAGTTTTTGAATACGTGATAAAAAATAAATCAAATATGCCAAGAACTGCGCTTCGATATTCAATAGAAAAAATGTCAAAAGAATTAAAAGAAGAAGTTGAAAAAATAAATTTATTATATATAAAAACTTAAAACTTAGAAAAAAACGTAAAAAATATAATTTTAAAGCTTTTTCATTGCAATATCTATTGCATTCATTGTTTTTTCTAAAACAAAATCGTCGTGTTTTATTGACGTGAAACAACATTCAAATTGGGACGGGGGAATAAATACGCCATTTTCTAACAAACTGTAAAAGTACTTCATGAACTTTTCAGTATCGCTCGATTTTGCGTCGTCATACGTTAGTATATCTTTGTCGTTAAAGTAGACTTGAAATATTGAAGCAACACTATAAACCCTTGCAGGAATTTTGTATTTTTCAGTCGTTTCAATTAAATAATTAGATAAAATTTCCGCTTTTTTAGCAGTTTCTTTATAAAATGCATTATTAAGATTTTTAAGTGTTTCAATTCCGGCAGTAACTGAAATAGGGTTTCCATTAAATGTTCCTGCCTGATAAACCTGCCCTTTTGGCGAAAATTGTTCCATTAATTCTTTTTTACCTGCAATTGCACCGATAGGAAATCCACCACCAAGGATTTTTCCAAGTGTTGCAATATCTGCTTTTACACCATAATATTCTTGAGCACCACCTTTTGAAAGCCTAAATCCAGTAATAACTTCATCAAATATTAATATTATTCCGTTTTCTTCCGTAATTTCCCTTAAAAATTTTAAATATCCGTCTTTTGGTAAAATACATCCCACATTGCCCATCATAGGTTCAAGAATAATACATGCAATTTCGCCTTTATTTTCAGAGATTACTTTTCTAACCGCACCTTCGTCATTAAATGGAATTAAAAGTGTATTTTTAGTTGTATCTTCCGGAATTCCTGGCGAATTTGGAGCCCCGTGTGTTAAAGCACCACTTCCGCTTTTTACGAGCACATAATCGTGTGCACCATGGAATGCACCTTCAAATTTAATGATTTTATTTCTTTTTGTAACTCCCCTTGCAAGCCTTATAGCGCCCATTGTAGCTTCTGTTCCAGAATTTACAAATCTAACCATTTCTGCACAGGGAATTCTATTTATAACTTCCTTTGCAAGAATGATTTCTTTTTCACTTGGAACTCCATAAGCCGTTCCAAAATCCATTTGTTCTTTTACTGCATTTAGTATCTTTTCATTTGCATGACCCAAAACCATTGGCCCGTATGCTAAACAGTAATCAATAAATTCATTTCCATCTTCATCATATAAAAAGCAGGATTTAGCAGATTTTACAAAAAATGGAAACGGTTTAAAGGATCTTACAGGACTATTTACTCCACCTACAAGGTACTTTTTTGATTCATTAAATAATTCTCCAGATTTATCCAATTTTATATTTAAGTCCACTAAATCACCTGATATAATTATAAAATAATAAAACGTAAGTCTAGAGATTTTAAAATTAAAAGTTTAAAGGTTACTTTTTAAAGGTTACTTTGAATAACCGTTAAACTATGTTATTAAAGAACTCCATTATAAGACATTACCCAAAATACCATTCCTATAAAGAAAAAAGGCACTAACCCACTACCAAGCCAGTCCTTTTGATTCATACTTTCCTTTCCAAAAATAAAAGCAGTTATATGCCCAGTAATCAAAAGTGCTATAAACATGAACACAAATGAAGAAATTCCGCTAAATATACCTAAACCATATGTATAAACGTAGTTTGTAAGATAGCCAAATACTGCACCAAATACTGCATGAATTATCGTAACTTTTGCATCTAATTCCATTTTTTACACCTTATTCTCGTATTAATTCATGAATTGTATATATTTTAATATTTTCTTTTGGTCTCTTGCTATTAGTATATTCATAGTCCAAAATTACATCTACTTCATCATTTACATAAAAATTGCGGTTAACGGTTACCCTATCATTTATTTCAAGTAAAAAAGCGAATTTTTTCTTAGTTTTTAGAGAACCTTTATCTATTATGGCATTTTCTTCCGTTAAAACCGGATTAATACAGGAATAGTGCATAATACCCCGAAAATAAAAATTTTTAGTAGTTCTAAAGTATATTTAGTAATTATCATATTTATTAGTAATTATTTTGACATTGTAGAGTCAATTTGTTTTGAAAAATTGGCTTACCAAACTATCTAAATTATGATATATACAAATTTTGAAAAAATCGAATAAAAAGGGTAAATAATTATTTTTTATCATTATATATGTAATTAATATGCTCCTGGTCAAACGGCTTTGTAACTAAACTTACGAGTATTATAACAAATATCGGTGCGATCATTGCTAAAGAACCAACTGCTGGCATATAAACGCTATTTATTCCATAATAGTAAGCCCCGCCAAGCATGATTGAAAGTGCAGAAATAATGCCTGCCCATACGCCTGATTTTGTAGTGTTCCTCCAATAGAGTCCAAGTAAGTACGGAGCAAGAAGACATCCTGAAACAAGACCCCATGAAAGTGCCATTAATGAAAGAACGTAATTATTTGGAACTACAGCAAGAATGAATGAAAGTATTACAAATAAAACGCAAAGTATTTTCATTGTCGCCATTGTATGCCTTCCAGAAAGTTCCGGTTTTAATCGCCCTTTTAAAACATCTAAGGTAACTACTGAACTTGATGCAAGAACTAATGATGCTAACGTTGACATTGATGCAGAAATTACAAGGACAAGTATCAGTGCAGAAACCCATTCTGGAAGTGCGATGCTCATTATTTTTGGGATTATCATATCTGGATTAGTAATTCCATTTGCAAGTTTTGAAGCTTCGTCTGGGAAAAATATTCTGCTTACCATTCCAATAAATACTGCCCCAGACGTTATTACAAATGCAAATGCTGTTGAAACCCATTTCGCTGAAACTGCTGCTTTTTCGCTTTTTATGGTGTAAAACTTGTGTATCATTTGAGGAAGTCCCCAGCTACCGATACTTGTGAGTAATACTATCCCGATTACAGGAATAAGGCTTACTTCATTTATAGGGGTAACAAGCATCGGGTCTATTGTACCAAGGTTTGAAAGTATATTTGAAAATCCTCCAACTTCAGGATTTTTACTTAAGAAAAATACCATTAAAAATACCCCTAAAAGCATAATACATCCTTGAACAAAATCTGCAAGAGTTGCTGCAACGAATCCCCCAAAATAAAGGTATATTGCAGTTAATGCAGCTATCATTAAGTATGCGAAAAATGAAGGTATTCCAAATCCTTCAAAAAGATAATTCAATCCCTTATATATTGATGCTGAATACGGGACTAAAAAGAAAAATATTATAAATGCTGTTAAGGATTCAAGATTTTTACTTTTATACCTTTTACCTAAAAAGCTCGGCATCGTCGATACAGAAAGCCGGTGTGTTATTTCCCTTGTTTTTTTACCGAGAACCTGCCATGCTAAAAAGCTTCCTATAATGGTGTTTCCAAGAATTAGCCAAAATGTTGAAAGTCCAAAATTCCATCCCATTTTACCTGCAAATCCAATAAATATAACTGCTGAAAAGTAAGCAGTCCCATAAGAAAATGCTGACATTCAAGGATTTACATTTCTACCCCCAAGTAAAAAGTCAGAAACGCCTTTTACCTTATTCTTAGTTACCGTTGCAATTGTAATAATTAAAGCTACATATATTGCTAAAAACAAATAGTGCCACATGTTTAACCTCGAAAATATTATGAAAACCGGATTTAAGAACATTCAATTTTCAAATTTTATGTATTTTAACGATATTAAGTTTTTGCAATGATTTAAAACTTTATAAAAATTAAAAAATTATTATTGATGGCCGTCATAGTATTTTTGAAGGTTTGGAACAACTTGTTTTTTCCTAGACATCATTCCATCAATAAATATGCTTTTTCCATTCAAGTTTACAGAAAATATTTCTTTAAATGCTTCTTTATTTCCGGCAACTAAAACTTCACTTCCTTCCCTCATTATATCTGTTGCAAGGAATAAAATCATGTCGTAGTTTTCCAAACTAACCTTTTCATCAATTAAGTTTTGGATTGCATCTTTTTTACTTGCAATTTCTTTAATATCAATCATTTCAGCTTGCCCAATTCCAATTTTCTTACCATTCATTTCAAAATCCTTATAATCAATATTTAAAATTTCTAAAGGGCCCAGTTTACCAATTGTTGACTTTGCAGTTAGCATTTCCATTCCGTACGCTTTTATATCTGAAATGTTTGCAATTTTTGCAAGTTTTTCTGCAAGTTCCCTATCAAGAGGGGTTGCTGTTGGGGACTTGAAAAGTAAGGTATCTGAAAGAATTGCCGAAAGTAAAACCCCTGCAATATCTTCTTTTAATTCCTTATTTTTTCCGCCAATATAATCCATTATTCCCCTGAAATATAGTTCAGAAATAACACTTGCAGTTGATCCGATTGGCTTAGAAATATAGATTATAGGCTCAGATGTTGTAATTCCAATTTTGTGGTGATCGATAATTCCAAGTAATTTTCCGTTTTCTAAATTATCTAAGCTTTGGGATTTTTCAGAGTGGTCTACAAGGTAAAGTTCCTTTCCTTCAGCAGACTTGATTAATTCGGGCTCCATTATTCCAAATTTTTTTAAAATAAACTGGGATTCAGGATTTAATTCACCCAATCTTGCTGGAAATGCATCTAAAAAGTAAGCAAGAGCAATTGCTGAACAGATGCTGTCAGAATCAGGATTTTTGTGCCCTACAACATATCTCATGAATATCACCAAAGTCAAATTTTAAGGTTTTTGTATTATTTAAACTGATAAAGACTATAAATACATAGTGATACTTTAAAGAAAAAATTGAAAAACCGTAAATTGGGAAAGACTATAAATATAAAGTAGTACAATTATTACTATCTCCAATAAACCGACCTACATGGAGCTTGTGAATCTTCTCGCAATGATAGCGGGTTCGAATTTGGAGTAACACGCTTTTAATCGAATTTTTGGGCGAGTTGTAAGAGTTGGTAGGATCCTTACTGTGAAAACAATACAGCAAAAGTTCGTACATTGCTCTCGACATAAAGGGTTATCTGACAGACATGGTATATTCCAAGGATGAAAATCGGTGTTAATGTCGAGGGACATTTTTTTAAATAACGTGCAATAATTCTAAAATTTAAACCTATGAATAAATAAAAATATTGAAAATATTAAAAATATTATTTTAATACAGCTAAATATTGAAATTGCCGGTTTTGAATGCATGAAGTTTAAAAATAATTACTAAAAAGTTTAAAATTCATTTTAATCGTTTATTGGAAAACTTTTTTTAATAAGGGTTAATACGCTAGTTTTTAGCGCCATTTATAAAAAATTATATATAATACTTGAACAATTATTCAATTATAGGTTATAATTTATAAATCATTGTCAATATTCTTAAATTAAAAATAAAGGTTTCTGGTGAGAATCATGCGTAAAATGTGTGAAGAATTCTGTATTCATGAAGAAAATGTCCATAGGGTACGGGATAATTTACCAAAAGAAGACGAAATTAAAGAAATTTCAAATATTATGAATTCTTTTGGAGATCCAACTCGTTTAAAAATATTATTGTCTTTAAAAGAAGGAGAATTATGTTCTTGCGATATTTCCGAAATCTCTAAAATATCCATTTCTGCAACCTCCCATCAGCTTCGACTTTTAAGGGATAGAAAGCTTGTAAAATATCGAAAAGAAGGCAAATTTGTATATTACGAACTTTACGATGAAAAAATTAAGAAGTTTTTAGAAGTAATCCTTGAATTAAATAAATAAAAATGTATTATATAATTGTAAAAAAGTATTAAAAAGGTAGTAAAATGTACCGACATTATGAACTAAAAGGGCTTTGTTGTGCAAATTGTGCTTTAAAAATCGAGAGAATCCTATGTGAAAACGGATATCCTTCAGCAAGAATTAATTTTTCAACTTCAGAACTGTTATTCGCGGAAAAAAGCGTTGATATTAACTTTGTTAAAAAATTAATCCATTCAATAGAACCAGAAATTATATTAATAGAAAAAGAAAACTTAGATTATAAATTAAGTTCCAATTTAACATTTAAAGACTTTGTTGATTTTAAGGAATTAAAAATTATCATATTTTCGCTTATCCTGTTTATTTTTGGTATTTTTGGAAGTTATTTAAATTTTGAACCGTTTATAGTATTGATGATTTTTTTAACTAGCTACATGATTTCAGGAAATAAGGTATTTAAAAAAACATTCAAAAATGTAAAAAGAGGAGACTTTTTTGATGAAAACTTTTTAATGACTATTGCAACAGTTGGTGCATTTTTAATTCACGAATATCCTGAAGGCGTTGCAGTAATGCTTTTTTACCGAATAGGTGAATTTTTACAGGATTTAGCGGTTTCAAAATCTCGAAGTTCTGTAAAATCATTATTGTCTTTAAAAGCAGAGTATGCAAACTTAAAAAAAGATGACAAACTTTTAAAGGTCAGTCCTGAAACCGTTAAAAAGGGCCAAATAATTATAATAAATCCTGGAGAAAAAACTCCTTTAGATGGGATAATTTTAAACGGAAATTCATCGATAGATGTTTCGGCATTAACTGGTGAAAGCTCACCAAGATATTTAAAAGATGGTGATGAAATATTATCAGGAATGGTTAACCTTACAGGGCCACTTACTGTAAAAGTAACTAAAGAGTTTGAAGAATCAACAGTTTATAAAATTCTTGAATTAATAGAAACTGCAAATGTAAAAAAGGCAAAAACTGAAAAATTTGTAACCAAATTTGCTAGGTATTACACCCCTTTTATTGTATTTTTAGCATTTTTAGTCGTTGCAATACCAATACTAGCTTTTAATGAACCAATAATTCCTTGGGTTTATAAAGCTCTTGTTCTTTTGGTTATTTCATGCCCTTGTGCACTAGTTTTATCCATCCCTTTAAGTTACTTTGCAGGAATTGGTAAACTTTCAAAGGATGGAATACTGGTTAAAGGTTCAAATTACATAGATATGTTGAGTAAAACTAACTATGTAATATTCGATAAAACAGGAACACTTACAAAAGGTAGCTTAAAAGTCAAGGAAGTATTTCCAAAAAACGGGTTTTCTAAAGAAGAATTAATCGAAATTGCGATAACTTCTGAATCACGATCTAACCACCCCGTTGCAAAGGCCATTATATCCAAATATGGAACAAATAGATTTTTCGAGTTTAGCGAATATAAGGAAATCCCTGGAAAAGGTATTGTTGCAAAGATACATGGTTTTGAAGTGATTTCAGGAAATGAAAAATTAATGGAAGAAAGCGGAATTGATGTAAAACCAATGGATTCTTTCGATATAGCGGTGCATTTTGCAATTGATAAAAAGTATGCAGGATACATTTTAGTTTCTGATGAATTAAAAAAAGACTCAAAAAACGCCATTTTAGAATTAAAAAAGCTTGGAATCAAAAAAATTTCAATGTTTACGGGAGATAGTTATCCTGTTTCTAAAAAAATTTCAGAGGAAATTTCAATTGATGAATTTTATTCAGATTTACTTCCAAAGGATAAAGTAACACTTTTAGAAGAAATTGAAAGAAAAAAAGACAAAAATGAATCAATTGTTTTTGTAGGGGAGGGAATTAACGACGCTCCAGCAATTAAAAGGGCAGATGTAGGGATATCAATGGGAACTCTTGGAAGCGATGCTGCAATTGAATCTTCAGACGTTGTGATTATGGATGATAATCCTTTAAAAGTAGCCCAGTCAATTAAACTATCAAAAAGAACAAAAAATATCGTCTGGCAAAATATTTTCATGATTTTTGGAGTTAAAATAGCATTCATAACTCTTTCAATATTTGGTAGGGTAACAATGTGGGAAGCAGTATTTGCAGATGTGGGAATTACCATTATTTCAGTTTTAAACTCCCTTAGGATTCTAAAATGAAAAAATAAATAATTAAAAAGAATAAAAATAAATATTTATTTCCTGTGTTTTAACATTTCTAAACCTTTATCTGTTATTGTATATCCGTCCCCGATTTTTGAGATGTATCCTCCGTTAAATAACTCATTAATGTATTTTTCAACTTTTTTAAAACCAATATCTTCTAAAACCATTTTATAACGGTCTACAGACTCCTTACACGGACTATTATATACCCCATATAAAATTTCAACGTATTCCTTGACAACTTCTCGGTTTAAGTCAAAAAAGCCTTTTTCAAGGTCAAATATCAGGTCTTTTATCATTTCTCGGTCTTCACCATAACGCTTCAATTTATATTCTAAAAATATCTCTTCTACCTCTTCAGGTGACAAGTTAACGCCATCAAAAGCCGATAAAAGGTTCAATTCAAATTTACTTAATTCACTAGCTGTAGTTTTAGTCATTTTCCAACCCCCCGTTAATTTAAATTCCTGTTAAAAATTATTTTTATAAGAATATAAATAGTTGCAAGTTAGAATTAGTGTTAAAATCCAAAATTAATTCTGGTGGTTTTATGAAGATTTATTTTGCAACTGGAAACCAGAACAAAGTAAATGAGGCCAATATTATTCTAAAAGGCCTTGAAGGTTACGAATTAGAACATTTGAAAATTCCATATGCTGAAATTCAAGGCACTCTTGAAGAAGTTTCTAAAGTTGGAGTAAAAGAAATATATAATAAAATTAAAAAACCCGTAATTGTAGAAGATAGTGGTTTTTTTATAGAATCATTAAACGGATTTCCTGGAACATACTCAAAGTACGTTCAGGAAACACTTGGAAATGAAAAAATTTTAAAACTCCTAAAAGACGAAGAAAACCGAAAAGCATATTTTAAAACTATAATTGGTTATTTTGACGGTATAGATTTAAAATTATTCAGGGGTGAAATTTTTGGAAGCGTTTCTAAGGAGATAAAAACTTCTGGTTTTGGATTTGCATATGACAGCATATTTATCCCAGAAGGGCAGAATAAAACTTTTGCAGAAATGACTACAAAAGAAAAAAGTGATATTTCACACAGAAAACTTGCATTTTACAAATTTAAAAGTTATTTAGAATCAAAAGTAAAATAGTGAAAAATATGAAACCGTTTGAAATCATGAAAGCATCTCAAATTGCTTGCTGTTTTGAAGTAGGAAGTTTTAAACCTGGAAACGTCCATAAAAACAGGGATTACGACGATATAAAATATCACCATTTTATAAGTTCAGGAATTGCATTTGGAGATGTAGTCCATGATGCATGTATGCATCAAAACAATATTGGAAATTACATTAAAAAAGCAGTTATTGAATCAAAACGATGGTCTCCAACTAACGCTAATCTTGGAATAATAATGCTTCACTTGCCAATTTCAATTGCCGCATCAAAAATAGGCGAATTTGACGAAAATTTACTTAAAAAAGAAACGAAATTGATTACAAAGTCGACTTCAGTTTATGATGCCATTTCAGTTTATGATGCAATTGAAATTGCACTTGCATTTGTCGATTCACCAAAGGAAGGCCCTGACTTAAAAAATAAAAATGCCAAACAAGAATTAATTAATAAAAATCTAACACTTTATGATGTATTTAAAATATCTTCCTCTTGGGATAATATTTCAAAGGAATGGACAGAAAATTTTAAAATATCATATAAAGGTTATAATTTGATAAAAGAGTACTATGAAGAACTAAATAATATCAATCTTTCAGTAACTAAGACATTTATAAACTTACTTTCAGAATATCCTGACACACTAATTGCAAGAAAAAAAGGAATAGACATTTCAAAAATGGTTTCAGAAAAAGCTAAAGGGGTTTTAAATGACTTTACAAAAGAAAATGTAATTGATTTCGATAAATTTTTATCTAAAGATGGCAATAAGTTAAATCCGGGAACTACCGCAGATTTAATAGCATCGTCCCTTTTAATATTTTTACTCGATAGAATAAGTAGCGAAAAAACGATAATTTATTAAGTGTTATAAGGTGATTTAATGGATAAATACGATAAAATAATAGATTTAACTAAAAGAAGGGGTTTTTTATGGAACTCTTTTGAAATATATGGTGGCATCGCAGGATTTTTTGATTACGGGCCACTTGGTGCAATTTTAAAAAGTAGCGTGATAAACACGTGGAGAAAACATTATATCATTAACGAAGGGTTTTATGAAATTGATAGCCCCACAGTAAACCCTTACGAAGTTTTAAAGGCATCCGGCCACGTTGAAAACTTCACAGACCCGCTCGTTGAATGTAAGTCATGTTTAGAATCATTTAGGGCTGATCATATTATTGAGGAAAATATAGAAGTTGATACAGAAGGTAAAACCTTAAACGAACTCCAAGAAATGATTGAAAAGAATAATATAAAATGTCCAAAATGCGGTGGGGAATTTAAAGAAGTAAATACGTTTAATTTAATGTTTGCAACGTCAATTGGCCCAGGCGGAAAAAGAGCGGCATTTATGCGGCCCGAAACTGCACAAGGCATATTTATCCAATTTAAAAGAATAAGCCAATTTTTTAGAAATAAACTTCCATATGGTGCTGTTCAAATTGGTAAGGCATACAGAAACGAAATTTCGCCAAGACAGGGCGTGATAAGGTTAAGAGAGTTTACCCAAGCTGAAGCAGAATTTTTTATTGATTCAAGGAAAAAAGAGAATTTTGAAAAATTTGAAAGCGTAAAAGACTTGATTTTACCATTGCTTCCAGGTAAAAACCAAGAGAACGAATCCTTAAGTTCTGAAGAAAAAATCGTTAGAATGAGCTTAGGTGATGCAGTTAAAAATAAAATAATCGCTCACGAAGCAATTGCATACTACATTGCAGTTACTAAAAAGTTCTTGATGGACATTGGAATTGACGAAACAAAATTAAGGTTCAGGCAGCACCTTCCAAATGAAATGGCCCATTATGCAGCGGATTGCTGGGATGCAGAATTATATACTGACAGATACGGCTGGATAGAGTGTGTAGGTATTGCTGACAGGACTGATTACGACTTAAGAGCACACATGAAAAACAGTGGTGAAGATTTATCCGTATTTGTTGAATTTGATGAATCAAAGGAAATTGAAGTTTATGAAATTGAATTAAACTATAAATTAGTTGGTAAGACGTTTAAAGGGGACGCTAAAATATTAGAAGAATCCTTAAAAGAACTTTCAAATGACAAAATGGAAGAATTAATTAAAACACTCAAAAATAATGAAAAGTATATTTTAAAAACGTGTAAAAGAGATTTTGAAGTGTTAAATGAGTACTTGACTGTTAAAAAGGTTAAAAAGAATGTTACGGGGGAAAAAATAGTTCCACATGTAATTGAACCTTCATACGGTATTGATAGAATTACTTACTGCGTAATTGAACATGCTTTTAAAGAGGAAGACGATAGAACCCTTCTTGCTTTTGTAAACACCGTTTCACCAGTAAAGGTCGGTGTTTTCCCACTCGTTAATAAAGAAGGAATGGACGAAATTGCAGAAAATTTAAAGAACAAATTTAGAAAAAACGGGATAATTGCAGAATATGACGACAGTGGTGCAATTGGACGGAGATACATGCGAATGGACGAAATTGGAACCCCTTTCTGCGTAACGGTTGATGGGGAAACTTTAAAGGATAATACTGTAACCATTAGGGAAAGAGATTCAAGAGAACAGTTTAGAATTCCGTTAGACGGTGTTGTTGATTATATTAAAGAAAAACTCTAACTTATTATTATCTTTTTAAATTAAATTATTAGTATAAAAACATTTTAATTAAATGCCTTATTCTTTACTGAAGTGATTAAATCATAAATCGGCATAATAAGTTTTAACGTTCTTACTTTATAATTAAACCCTTTTCCACCAAGTTCCCTTGAAACATCCTTTAGAAGTTTAGGAATAGGGAGTTTTTGAGGACATTTTTTAACACATTTTCCGCAATTTGTACATAACTTTGCGTGAGAAGGTTTATTACTGATAATTCCCCCTAAATTCATCAGATAACGAAATTTAACTGCTGAATCATTAAACATTGCATTTTGATTGTACATTGAAAAACATTCCAAAATATCAACACCAAATGGGCAAGGCATGCAGTATCCACATTTTGTACATTTTATTTTCATTTGTTTTCGATAAACTTCCTTTACTTGTTCATAAATTCCTAATTCCTCGTTTGATAAAGAACTTTCACTAACTTCGTTTAAAATAGAAATATTTTCAATTAGCTGATTTTTAGTATTCATTCCAGACAATATACAGGTAACTTCCGGATGATTTATTACCCATCTTAAAGCCCAGTTTGCAGGTGTTCTTTTAGTAGTATATGAATTAAAAATATTTTTTGCTTCTTTTGGGATATTTTTTGAAAGATTACCGCCCAATAACGGTTCCATTATAAATACGCCAATTCCTTTTGATGCGGCATATTTTAAACCCTCTTTTCCGGCTTGATTTTTTTCATCCAAATAGTTATACTGGATCATGCATGCATCCCAGTTATATGAATCAATAATTTCCTTGAATGTTTCTAAATTATCGTGATATGAAAAGCATGCATTTTTTATCTTTCCTTTTTTCTTTGCATCGTCTAAAAACTCTAAGACGCCTAAATTTTTCATTTTATCCCAACTTCCTTTCGAAAGACTGTGGATAAAATAATAGTCGATATAGTCTGTTTTCAAATTTTTAAGTTGGGTATCAAGGTACATTTCCATATCTTCATATTTTTTAACTGACCACTGTGGAAGCTTTGTTGAAAGTTTTACTTTATTTCGATATCCATTTGAAAGAATTTCACCTAAAAAAGACTCACTAAATCCGCCATGATATGGAAATGCCGTATCGATAAAACTTACGCCGTTCTCGATTGCATAATAAATAAGTTCTTTTGCACTTTCTTTGTCTATAAATCCGTTTTTTGTCGGGAGCCTCATTGCTCCAAACCCTAAAACCGAGATTTTATCGCCTGTTTTATTAATCTTACGATATTTCATAAAAATACCTTATTTTTAAATTTCTGATTAAGTTTAAATTTAAACTTATAAGTATAGTTTCTAGTTTTTAACTAATTAGTATTATGTTTTTAAATATTTTAAACCTGCCCTTTAATTTAAAAAAATATTATGGCCATAAATACAACTTTCAAACATTAACTGTATTTAATGTACGTTTAATTGCTACTTTAATAAATATAAACCCTACTATTAATGTTAAAATCTCTGCTAAAGGTTGTGAGGCCCATATCCCATTAATCCCAAAATTTTTTGGAAGTATTATTAAGAGCGGAATTAAAAATACAAAAACCCTGATTAAAGATAGGGTATTTGAAACGATACTATTTCCAATAGACTGAAAATACGTGATTATTAAATAATTTAAACCGAAAACGGACAAACCGTATGCAAAATACCTTAATCCAAAGATTGAAGTTTCAATTAACAAGCTATCAGTTTGATTAAAAAGCATTACTGGAATTTTTGGAAAAATTGAAAACAATAAAAAAACTAAAATTCCAACTATACTGCAAAGTATGCTTGACGTTCGAATTATTTCTTTTACACGAAAATACTCTTTTGCACCAAAATTATAGCTTATTATTGGCTGAACTCCATTACCTAACCCAATAAAAATCAACATTATAATTGCAAAGATATAACTTACAATACCATATGCTGAAACGTCTAGTTCATTACCGTATCTCAAAAATTGAATAGTATGAATTAACATAACTATTGATGCTGACATTTCGAGAATGAATGGTGAAAAACCTACGCTAAGTATTTTTTTAACATTTTTTATTTCATATTTTATATCGGAAACCTTCTCAAACAGCTTGATTTTTAAATTTGATTTACCCGCTAAAAAGTGGTGAATATATATTAAAGCACCAAAAGTTTCACCGATAACTGAAGCTAATGCAGCCCCAAAAACACCCCAGCCAAATATCACTATAAAAATTGCATCAAATAATATATTTAATAATGAACTTAAAATAATTGCATACATTGCTTTTTTTGGAAAGCCGTCATTTCTAATAATTGGGTCAAGTCCTACCTTAAACATTATAAATATTCCAAATAAATATATGAGGTTAAGGTAATCATATGATAAATTAAGAAGATTTTCAGAAACTCCGAAAAGTGCAAGAAGGGGCTTAATAAAAATCAAACTTAATAATGTTAAAATTATTCCGGTAATAAAAATTAAGTAGAATACAGTCTTTAAAATATTTTCTGCATCTTTTTGATTTCCTGCTCCAAGATTCATTGAAATATGTGAGGAAGCCCCTATTCCAAACATTAATCCAAATCCTGTTAGTAGGAAGCTAAATGGAATTGCAACGGTTACTGCTGCAATTGCATCTGAACCAACGTAGTTTCCAAGAAATATCCCATCAACTATGATATAAATCCCTAAAACTACAAATCCAATTGTTGACGGTAGTGCGTATTTTAATATCAATTTATTGATACTTTCAGTGGCCAGTTCCGTGTTTTTCATAACTTTACCTTAACATATTTATGAAGTTTTAAATTATTACATTAGTAATCTTATTATTTAAGTATACCTTAAAAACCATAATTAAAAATAAAAAAGTGGTTAAAATGAACTTAAAAAATCCTTATTCAAACTATTTAAATACTTCAATGATTTTACTGCTTTTCAGCAGCATTTTATTTTTGACACCGTTAATTTTTAATATAGATGGAATGGATGGAGGCTTTGCCATTTATTTCGTTTCAATATGGCTAATACTTTCTTTTGTAGTTTTGAACATTGTATTTTTACATTTAAAGTTAAAAATTCAGCCTGCATTAAAAAATAGCGTATTTATTGGAAAATTCATCTATGATGATAAAGAATTAAAGAAGTTAAAAAGTGAAAAATTGGCGGATTATTATGCTAAAAAATACTTTTCAATAGGAATTTGGATACTTTTAAGCATCGTTGGTATTTTTGTTGGATTATTTTATTCAGCAGATATATGGTATTTTATCATGATGTTTGGAATAGGTGCGGTTATATTTTCAATTATGTGGATTGCATCATTAATCGAATTAAAAAAATCAGTGCCTACAGAAGCTTGGTTTTTTAATAACGGGATAATCTATGAAAACTACCATATTATATTTGATGGACGAATAAATGAATTAAAAAATGCATACATTAAAGAAAAAAATAAGCTAAGATATATTATTTTTGAAGTTGAAATGCCTGTTAATCGGGGTCTTTCAAGGGAAATAGTAAAAATAAGCGTACTTATACCAAAAAATGAGGATGACTTAGATATTTTAAAAAATTATGAAAAGTATTTAAATAATATTTAAATACTTTTTTAATTGTTGGACATATTTTAACTGGTTTAATTAAATTTCATTTTTTTAGTTTTTAAATAAATCTGGAGATAATATAGATAGTATATAAAATTTTTCAGTTAACTATATATATTATTTTTTTAAAAAAAGGATATGAAAGCCTTTTTAAATTTAGATGTCTTTGTTTTCGGTTTTTTAATTTTCTATTTAGGATACCCCTAAAGGTACTATCAAGGACGGGTTTTAATTTTTTAGTTTGAATATTTAGATATATTAGGTGATATATTGAATAAAGTTGAAAATACAGTTGACTTAAAATTTTTAAAAAAATTTTCTAAAGATGTAACATATAATGATTGGAATGATTATAAATGGCAGATTTCTAATTCAATTAAATCTCTTGACATGCTTGAAAACGTACTTGAAATAAAATTTCCAGATAACGAAAGAAAAGAAATTCAAAAGGCGATTGAAGTTTTCCCAATGTCAATAACTCCATATTATGCAAGTTTGATTGACATTAGTAATTTAAAAAAAGACCCAATTTATAAACAGAGTGTAGCTTCTAAAAAAGAGCTAATAATGGAAGATTTTGAAATGGAAGACCCTTTAGCAGAGGATAAAGACTCTCCTGTCATAGGAATAACCCATAGATACCCAGACAGAGTTTTATTTTATGTAAATCCAAACTGTGCAATGTATTGTAGGCACTGTACAAGAAAAAGGAAAGTTTCAGAAAGTGAAAGTAACCCATCAAAAGAAGAAATTCAAAAGGCGATTGATTATATAAAAGAACATCCGGAAGTTAGAGATGTTTTACTTTCTGGTGGAGACCCATTATTACTTTCTGACGATTATTTAGACTGGATTCTTTCAGAAATAAGCAGTATTGAACATGTTGAACTTATAAGAATTGGTTCAAGAGTTCCAGTGGTGCTCCCACAAAGAATAACTGACAATTTAGTCAATATATTAAAAAAATACCATCCAATATGGGTAAATACGCATTTTAACCATGTTGTAGAAATTACAGATACCTCAGTAGAAGCTCTTGATAAACTTTCTAATGCAGGAATACCAATTGGAAACCAGACTGTTTTGCTTTCAGGAGTAAATGATTGTCCATATGTTATGAGAAAATTAAATCAAAAGCTTGTTTCTTCAAGAGTTAGGCCTTACTACCTTTACCAGTGCGACCTTTCTAAAGGAATATCCCATTTTAGGACTTCAATAAGTAAAGGTCTTGAAATTATTGAAAGCTTAATTGGACATACAACTGGTTTTGCAGTTCCTAGATACGTTGTTGATGCACCGGGGGGCGGCGGAAAAATTCCAGTTATGCCTAATTACGTGGTTTCGTGGGGTTCAGATAGGGTAATTCTAAGAAACTATGAAGGAGTAATTACAACGTATAAAGAACCTTCAAACTATGAAGGATGCAGTAAAAATTGTAATAAATGTAGTAGGCTATCTATTGATGACTTTGAAATCAACCAGACTGGAATTGAAAAATTAATAACAAATGTGGATACCTCAATTTCACTCGTGCCATCCAATAATAAAAGAATGTGTAGGAGGGAAAAGTAATGGAGGAAATAGTTAAGATTAACGATTCCATTGTCCAGATAAGCGAATTAAGTGACAGAATATACGTAATGAAATTTGGAAGAAATTCCATTTTAGAAACTTTAGAAGAAATTGAAAAAATTGCACTTAAAAAAAAGCTTTCAAAGATATTTTTAAAAATTCATGAGCATGACAAAAAAATATTTGAAAAAAATGGTTATATTATTGAAGGGTTGATTGAAAACTATTTTTTAGATGGAAGTGCATATTTTATGTCAAAATTTTTTAATGAGTCTAGAAAAGTACCTAACTTTTCAAAAGAGACTAAAAACGTACTAAATTATGTTAAAAGTATTTCAAAAGTTTCTAATATCCCAATTAATAAAAAATACGGAGTAAGAATTGCAAATAAAAACGATTCAGTCAATTTAGCAAAACACTATTCAAAAGTATTTGAAACTTATCCTTTCCCAATAGATAATCCAAACTACATAAGGGAAACTATTCAATCGGCTAACGTAAAATACTTTATAATAGAAGATTCTGGAAAAATCATTGCTGCATCTTCTTGTGAAATGGATAATGAAAATAAATGCGTTGAAATGACTGATTTTGCAGTACTATTTGAAAATCGAAAAGAAGGACTTTCAAGTTATCTTCTCCATATTATGGAAAAAGTAATGTCAGATAATGGTTTTAGAGTATTTTATACGATTTCAAGAAGCATATCTCATGGAATGAATATTACGTTTAAAAAAAGAGGTTATATTTATGGAGGAACCGCAATTAACAATACAAATATTTGCGGAAATCTTGAAAACATGAATTTTTGGTATAAAGTTATACAGTAAATACTAAAAAATTATTTTGTATGAATAAATAATTCTTTTGATTTTTTTAATGATTCTATGTGTTTATATTTTTCTTTTAAAAATTCATCAATGTGTAGCCCGTATTTTTCAATCATTTGTGCGGCATGAAAACTGCCCAAAAAATGAGGCATTATAACGTAACTTGCGCCTTCTTCATATAATTTAATTGCATCATCAATTTTGTGTGCAATTGAAATTATTATTGCATTTTTGTTTCTTTTAAGAATGTATTTTATAAGTAAAGTGTCTGTTTCAATGTCTGAAATAGTTGAAATTACCATTTTAGTATCATTAAAGTTTAATTCATTCAATAGTTCAAAATTTGATGCATCACCATATATACAATTATAGCCTTTTTTAGACAGATTTTTTATAATTTTTGGATTGTGATCCATAATCAAAAATTTATCCTTATAGTCTTCTAATTCATTCATTATAGTTTTACCTGTCCTATCTGCACCAAAAATAACTATTTCTCCAGAATTTCCATTTTTAAAATCTTTTTCATCTTTTTTATTCTTTCGTTCAAATACCGAAAGATATTTTGAAAGCATAGGGTACAATTGTTCTGCATAAGTTATAAAGTAACTTGAACCTGCAATTGTTAAAATACCGACAAGTGTAATCATTGAAATGATTTCTTCTGAAATATGGCCATTTCTAAGCCCCATTGTTGCAACAATTAGTGAAAACTCACTTATCTGTGCAACGGTAAGTCCTGCTAAAAAGCTCGTTTTTTTAGTATATCCAAAAAATCCCATTAATATCATTACGATTATCGGATTTCCAATTAAAACGAAAATTGAAAGAATTATTGCTGTAATTATCAGCATTCCTGAAGATTCAAATGTCATTTGAACCCCCAAAACTACGAAAAATAGTATTAAAAAGAAATCTCTTAAAGGCCTTAATTTTGAAGCAATTTCATATCTTTCTGGAAAAATTGCAAGAACTATTCCTGCAACTAGCGCTCCAATTTCGCTTGAAAATCCTAAAAGATAAAATACTGCAGATAGGCTAAAACACCACATTACTGAGAAAAGAAATAAAAATTCCTGATTTTTAGAAGCATAATCCATAAAACTCCTTAATATGTACTTTGTAAATATATATAGTGATGTTAATATTAATATTAATTTTAATACCATTCCAGTAATTAACGACCCAATACTCGCTTGAACACTAAAAGCAGATATAAATATCAAAATAGCCATTGCAGCAATATCCTGAACTATTAAAAACCCTATTGAAATTTTACCGTATAATTTATCCAAATCTCCCTTATCAGAAATTAATTTCATGATAATAATTGTACTACTAAACGTTAATGCAATTGAAATGTATGCTGATTCAACATAAGAATACCCCAAAAATAGCGATATTAAAAATCCGATTGAAAAAGTAAATATAATCTGCCCAAGTCCCGTAATTAGGGAAATTTTACCAATTTCTTTAAAATGGCCGGGATTTAATCCTATGCCCACCATAAAAAGCAGTAAGGTTACCCCATAATGTCCCAGAGTTGAGATTGATTCTTCAAATCTGACAATGTTTAAAAAATAAGGGCTTACTAAAATTCCTGTTAAAATATAACCTATAATCAACGGTTGTTTTAGTACTCTCATGACCAAAGATACTAAAAAAGCAACTAATAAAACCAAACTCATTTCAACAAATACTTCTAGCATAATTTGCCCCGTTACTCTTAAGAATTGATAATATGTTATAAACAATTAAAACGAAAATTCTATTATTAAAACCTGTTTCATGTATTTTATTCATGGATTATATAGTTTAAGTATTAACCCGTTATTAACTGGTGAAAATTATACCCTACATAATATAAAAAAGTAATAAAAAGTAAAATCTATCAATCAATATATACAAATATATATAGTTAAATTAAAAAGTGACTAACGGCGTCACTTTGTTCCCACTAGATAGCAGTACTTAAAGAATCGCTGGAGGGCTTAATTTCCGAGATCGGGATGGGATCGGATGTTACACCTCCGCTTTGACCGTTATATCAAAATGTTAAATTAAAAGTGCATTTTAGCTTTCATATCTTTAAGTGTCCAGATGCCTAAATTATCTCTCGAACTGTTAGTACTAGCGGGCTGAACATCTCGGAAGAACCTTGATGCGTACACCCCTAGCCTATCAAACCCGTCTTCTACGGGAGTTCTCGTTCCCGAAGGAAACGGCTGTCTATTTTCAGGATGAATTTCGAGCTTAGATGCTTTCAGCTCTTATCTCTTGGCGCGTGGCTGCTCGGCAGTGCCTTGTCAGACAACCGATCGACTAGAGGCGCCGACGGCCCGTTCCTCTCGTACTAGAGCCACCTTTCCCTCAGACAGCCTACACATCCAGCAGATAGCAACCAACCTGTCTCACGACGGTCTAAACCCAGCTCATGATCCCCTTTAATGGGCGAACAGCCCCACCCTTGGGTCCTGCTGCAGACCCAGGATGGGAAAAACCGACATCGAGGTAGCAAGCCGCGGGGTCGATATGGGCTCTTGCCCGCGACAACTCTGTTATCCCCGGGGTAGCTTTTTTGTCATCCCTGGCCCCCATCAGTGAGGCACAGGGGTTCGTTAGGCCCGGCTTTCGCCTCTTCGTTGCGTTTTGTTGGCAACAAAGTCAGGCTGGCTTTTGCCCTTACACTCAACAGCGGAGTCCTGACCCGCTTGAGCCAACCTTTGGGCCCTCCTGATGCATTTTTAGGAGGGTACCGCCCCAGCCAAACTGCCCACCTACCGGTGTCCCCTAAAAGGGTGAGGAACATGGTCATGAGAGGGTGGTGTCCCAGGATCGCCTCCACCTTTCCTGGCGAAAAGGTTTCGATGGCTCCCACCTACACTGTACACTCACAACCATGCCCCAACGACAGGCTGCAGTAAAGCTCCACGGGGTCTTCGCTTCCCACTGGAAGTCTCCGGCCTTTGCGCCGGAATGGTAGGTTCACCGGATTCTAGTCGGGGACAGTGGAGGTCTCGTTACGCCATTCATGCAGGTCGGAACTTGCCCGACAAGGAATTTCGCTACCTTAAGAGGGTTATAGTTACCCCCGCCGTTTACTGGCGCTTCGCCCGGTTGGAACCGGGGTTCACGTACCAGCACTGGGCAGGCGTCGGCCTTAGTACACACCTTTTCAGGCTCGCTAAGACCTATGTTTGTATTAAACAGTCGGACCTCCCTGGTCACTGCGACCAGCGATCCCATATTTAAACAAGATCACTGGCACTCCTTCTCCCGAAGTTACGGAGCCAATTTGCCGACTTCCCTCGACTAGATTCATCCGCTACGCCTTAGGATACTCACCTAGGGGCACCAGTGTCGGTTCTGGGTACGGACATCTAGAATCCTTGCTAGTTCCCTTTTCACGGGCTCCAGAGATCGGCCGAACTCTCCTAACGGAGAGCTCATCACTCTTTCATCCGGTTCTCGTTATTACAACTCTCCCCGGACTTATAAGCTTGAATGTCCAGACAAGAACACTCAGCCTACCCAGAAGCGTTGGAAACTAACCTTGTGTTGCCACGCGTATCTAGATGGCACAGGAATATTAACCTGTTTCCCTTTCCTCTCAAAGGAGTTACCTCGAGAGTTAGGACCGGCTTACCCACAGCTGACAAACATTGCTGTGGAACCCTTGCCCCTTCGGCGGTGGGGATTCTCACCCCACTTATGCTGTTACTACTACCGGGATCTTCATTTCTACGAGGTCCACTCGACTTCACAGCCGAACTTCTGCCCTCGCAGAACGCCCCCCTACGGGATCACCTTGCGGTGCCCTTGGGTCTCGGCAGCCGATTTAGCCCCGTCCATTTTCGGGGCCCTTGATCTCGACAGGTGAGCTGTTACGCACTCTTTAAAGGGTGGCTGCTTCTAAGCCAACCTCCCTGCTGTCTTAGACCAAGGACGCCCTTCGTGTTCACACTTAATCGGCATTTAGGGGCCTTAACCCAAGTCTCGGCTATTCCCGTCTCGGACATACAGCTTACCCGTATGCCCTCACTCAGAGCCTACGGCGACGACAGGTTCGGAGTTTGACAAAACAGCGAGGAATTTCTTCCCCTAACCATCTTATCAGTGCTCTACCCTGCCGACTACCTGAACTCTGGCTGACCTGAGAGTCACTTCGAGGGGAACCAGCTATCTCCGGGCTCGATTGGCCTTTCACCCCTAGACCGAGGTCAGAAGAGTGCTTCGAACGGCAACAACTCTGCAGGCCTCCATCCCTCAGTTGAGGGACTTCACCTTGCCCCGGCCTAGATCGCCCGGTTTCGGGTCGTATTGCTGTGACTCCGGGCCCTTAAGACCCCGTCCCTAAAGATTCTGCGGACTTGTTGGTTTCCCTACGCCTTCGATCGTGAAGATCTTAAGCTCGCCACAACAATACACTCCCCGGCCCGTTTTTCGAAACGGAGGACGCAACCCTGGCTCTGTTCTTCGTACAGCCGCCTTGCGACGGTTTCCTTCAGAACAGTTGCCTTTGGGGCCACGCCATTCCATACCTACCTGGTTTCAGGCTCTTTTCACACCCTGTTAAGGGTGCTTTTCAGCTTTCCCTCGCGGTACTAGTACGCTATCGGTCTTGAAACGTATTTAGAGTTGGAAGTTGATGCCTCCCAAATTCCCGCGCGATATCCAACGCACGGTACTCAGGGACACTTCAAACCTGAATCGATTGCGCTTACGGGACTTTCACCCTCTATAGTGTGACGTTCCAGTCAACTTCAGCTTTTCTCAACAGGCGAAAAGAAGGCCCTATAACACCACATCTCCCCGAAGGGATTCAGTTTGCCCTGATCCGTGTTCAATCGCCTCTACTAACGGAATCTCAGTTGATTTCTTTTCCTGCGGGTACTAAGATGCTTCAATCCCCCGCGTTACCAATCCTTACGGATTACAAAAGTAGGAAGTCCCATTCGGAAATCCTAGGTTCAAAGGCTGTATGCGCCTCGCCTAGGCTTATCGCAGCTTACCACGTCCTTCATCGGCGTTTCAAGCCAAGCCATTCCCCAGGTAGGGTAATAGATAAAATTAGACATCTGGATAACACCAGATATGAAAGCTTGTGCACGACCATCATTAATATCCGGCCCCTAGATCGTAATCTAAAAATTACGAGCTGGGCAAAAAAATTAAGCCCACAATCATTTAGTGCCTAGTAGCGACCAAAATGTTCTTTTTTTAGGAGGTGATCCAGCCGCAGGTTCCCCTACGGCTACCTTGTTACGACTTCACCCCCCTCGCTGAGCCCAGGTTCGACCCTAGCCAAAGGCCAAGGCCTCACCTGAACCCAACTCGGGTGGTGTGACGGGCGGTGTGTGCAAGGAGCAGGGACACATTCACCGCAGTATTATGAACTGCGATTACTACGGATTCCAGCTTCACGTGGGCGAGTTACAGCCCACGATCCGAACTACGACTAGGTTTCGGAGATTCGCGTCCCTTTTCAGGGTAGCAGCCCATTGTCCTAGCCATTGTAGCCCGCGTGTAGCCCAGGAGATTCGGGGCATGCGGACCTATCGTTGCCCGCTCCTTCCTCTAGCTTAGCGCTAGCGGTCCCCTATGAGTGCTTACCTTCCGGAGAAAGTAGTCGCAACATAGGGCACGGGTCTCGCTCGTTACCTGACTTAACAGGACGCCTCGCGGTACGAGCTGACGATGGCCATGCACCACCTCTCAGCGCTTCAGGCAAGGTCGTCAACCTGGCCGTCATCATGCTGTCGCTCCTGGTGAGATGCCCGGCGTTGAATCCAATTAAACCGCAGGCTCCACCCGTTGTGGTGCTCCCCCGCCAATTCCTTTAAGTTTCAGTCTTGCGACCGTACTCCCCAGGCGGCGAACTTAACGGCTTCCCTTCGGCACCACCTGGGCTCGAGGCCCAGGTGACACCTAGTTCGCAGAGTTTACGGCCAGGACTACCCGGGTATCTAATCCGGTTCGCGCCCCTGGCTTTCGTCCCTCACCGTCGGACCCGTTCCAGACAAGTGCCTTCGCCATAGGTGGTCCTCCAAGGATCAACACATTTCACCGCTACCCCTGGAGTACCCTTGTCCTCTCCCGGTCCCAAGTCCAGCAGTATCCCTGCCAGTCCTCTGGTTAAGCCAGAGAATTTAAACAGGGACTTACTGGACCGGCTACGGACGCTTTAGGCCCAATAAGAGTGGCTACCACTCGGGCCGTCGGTATTACCGCGGCTGCTGGCACCGAACTTGCCCAGCCCTTATTCCTCAAGCTGTTTACACTTGATAAAAGCCCATGCTGTGCATGAGCACTTGGGGTCCCCCCGTCGCACTTTCGTGCATTGCGGAGGTTTCGCGCCTGCTGCGCCCCGTAGGGCCTGGGGCCGTGTCTCAGTCCCCATCTCCGGGCTCCCTCTCTCAAGGCCCGTATCGATCGTAGGCTTGGTGGGCCATTACCCCACCAACTACCTAATCGAGCGCAGTCCTATCCTCGGGCGCATATGCTTTCAGAAAAGAATCGTTCCAGACTGCTTTTCTTATGGAGAATTATCCTCAGTTTCCCAAGGTTATGCTCCACCTGAGGTTAAGTTAACCACGTGTTAATGAGCCGTCCGCCATGGCCGAAACCATAGACTCGCATGGCTTAGTCGAACCCCAATAGCAGTAGCCTCCGGCGGGATCAACCGGAATTTTGTGGCGTAAAAGAATTTTACGCTCACACTCTCGTGGAGTACGTCATTTTTACATTAAAGGAAATGACATTTTATTTGGTCGCTATCTAGGTTTCACCTAGATTGTGGGCTTACATCACACCTGAGTGATTTAGTTCAGGCGATCACTTTGATTTGCATAATATGAAAACGTGTTGTAATATGTATTGTTTTTAGGTATGTAACAATAATATATATTTACAGCAATTCTTAATATACATTGAGGTGATTTCATGGTAAGTGACCGAAATGGTAAGCAAATAGATATCGGATCCCATGTAAAATATATAAACACCGGAACGTATGGAACAGTCCAATCTATTAAAATAGAAGGTAAAAAGGAATGGATTCTTTTAAATAACGGAATTCTTTATATGTCTAATCTTTTAGAAGTTGTTGACAGTATTAAAAAAGATTTAGACAAAAAATACGATAAAGATGAACTCATTAAAAGGATAAACGGGGAAAATATTGACTTAAGCTCTGGAGGAAGTGAAGGTTCCTGTGGAGCCGGTTAATTATATCGTACATAATTTTGAAATGTAAGGTGCGTTTTATGGATGATTCCAAAGAGTTAAACAGGTTAAACAAGGCAAGGGCCCTTATTAAAAATAAATTAGATTGTAGCGGAAGAAATGGAATTTATGACCTGACTGGCCTTTCCGGAGGATTTGAAATTAGTAAAAATTATCTAAATTTACTTGAAACCTATGTTGGGCCTGCAATATTTTCTGAGAAAATAAATGAGCTAGGAGTAAAACATCTTTCAGGACATGAAGGGGCCCATGGTGCAGCATGTTTTAACAGGACATCTTCTGCAATTTTATCAACGATTATGACCCTTTCAAAATCTTTTAAAAACGTTGTCCATTTTGTTCCTGAAAGACCCTCCCACCCTTCAATTCCTAAAAGTTGCAATATTTTTGGAATGAAATACTTTGAAAGTGATTTAAAAGATGAGATAATCTCAAAAATAGATAATGAAACAGTAACGGTAATTACTGGAGCTACGATGGATCATAAAATAACTTCAAGAGATATTGCCGAGGATTTAATAAATATTGCAAAAAATAAGGGTTCAATAACATTTTTTGACGATGCATCTGGTGCAAGACTTAGAAAACTCCATAATGAACCGCCGGCACTTGAAATGGGTGCAGATTTAGTAGTTACAAGCATGGATAAATTAATGAAAGGCCCAAGAGCAGGATTACTTGCTGGAAATAAAGAATTAGTAGATAAAATTTACTCTGAAGGATTAAAATTTGGACTTGAAGCCCAATCTCCAATAATGGCTGCAGTTATAAAAGCAATTGAAGATTTTGACATTGAAGAATTAAAAAGAGCATTTAAAAGAGCAGAACATATCGATTTAAATGTTTTTAACAAAGAAGGAGTTTCTTATCAAAAGACGCCCACAGGATTTTTAATAAAAGGCATTTCTGAAGAACAAGCCATTACTTCAGCAATGAATCTTCTTGAAAATTTTGGCATTATCACGATTGCTGCTGCGGGAATGCCCGGGGCAAGTAAAACTCTAAGAATAGACTTTTGTTCAAAAGATGCAGATAAAATCTCTGATGAGTATATTATAAATGCAATTTTGGCATCTAACCCATTAAAAAAATAAAATTTTAAATTTAAATTAATTTTTTTAGTTCTTCGGGCCTATGTAATTCGCCACCAATTTTTCCAGATAATACTACATCGCATTTTGCGTACTTCATTACTTCTTCTGAAATTTGTCCTAAGTTCATTTCTGGAACGATTATTTTTGAAGCATTTAAGTTTTTAATTAAGTCTCTTGGAAATGGAAAGACTGTTTTTAATCGTATATATCCAACATCTTTTCCTTCTGCCCTTAATGATTCAACGGTATATTTAACGGTTCTTGAAGGCGTCCCATAGCAAATAAACATCGTTTCGCTATCAGTATATTTTCCTTCGTATTGTACAATATCATCAGTACTGTCTAAAATTTTGTTACAAATTCTCCTAACTAATTTATCGTGTGTTTCCGAAGAAACGTCAGGATATCCATTTTCCCCATGTGTTAAACCAGTTACGTGGATATTATACCCTTCACCAAATGTGGGCATTTCTGAAACAAGTTTATCAAATGGAAATGGTTTTTTACAAGGTTTCTCTACAGGCTTTTTACGGTTTACTACTTCAATTTCATCGTGTAAAACTACCTTTTCTCGCATGTGGCCGATAATTTCATCTGCCATTATAAATACCGGAATTCTATACTTTTCAGCATAATTAAATGCCATTATTGTAAAATCATACATCTCCTGTACTGAAGAAGGGCATAACGCTATTGGTTCATAATCACCTTGGCTCCCCCAACGAACCTGCATCATATCTCCTTGAGCTGCTGCGGTCGGTTGCCCTGTTGAAGGGCCGCCCCTTTGAACATTTACAATTACACAAGGAGTTTCTGTCATAAATGCATAACCGATGTTTTCAAGCATTAAACTCATTCCTGGGCCACTTGTCGCAGTCATTGATTTTGCTCCTGCCCAGCTTGCACCGATTACTGCAGCCATACTTGCAATTTCATCTTCCAATTGGGAATAAAATCCGCCAACTTTTGGAAGTTTCTTTGCCATTCCTTCTGCAACCTCTGTTGAAGGAGTTATTGGATATCCTCCAAAAAAGTTGCATCCTGCTTTTATTGCACCTTCAACACAGGCCATATTTCCCTGCATGAAATCAATTTTTACCATGGAAATCACCAAAATCTCGCAAGTTGTAATGATATAATATATTCAATATAGTACTTACTTTTCTTAGTACTTTCTTATTTTTCAATAACATAATTATATAATTTATCCAAACTTTCATCAACCCCATATTTTTTGAAGTACCTTAAAAGATTTTCAAGGTCTCTTTTTAAATAAAACTCTTCATCGTATTCAACCTCTTCAAAAGGCAGTTTGTCAACTTTACCTTTTTTTCCAACTTCTATTGCTTGAGGCCAGTCGATTATTAAAAAATCACCTTCTGAATTGATTAATACGTTAAATTCACTTAAATCTCCGTGTATAAATCCAAGGGAATATGCTTTTTTAACTTCTTTGATAATTTTCATAAATAGTTCCTCAGGATTTACATCCAATTTTTCTACATCTACTCGCTTTAGTTCTTCACCGTGAAGCTTTCCAATAATTAACGCATGACGGTTCTGTTCTATCGGCTCAGGAACTTTTACTATAGGGAATAAATGGCTTAAAATATTAAATTCCCGTTCTGCAGTCAGTCTTGATGCATAAAGCCAGCTTATGTGCCTTTTGTTTGCGAGATATTCCCTATATCTTTTTCCCATGGAAAAACAAGTTCTACCAAGGATATGAAGTTTTAAAACGGCTTCACGAGTGTTAGTTAACAGAACGTGATAAACGTTGCCCTCTTTCCCAACTCCAACTTTACCGCCAATTCCTGTTATTAATTCCTTTTTTATAAATGCATTCATTGCTAAAGCATCATACCCATAGTGAGATAACCTATAACCATAATTTGACTTATTTGTGAATCGAAATTTATTTAACCTACTTATTCTAAACGCAAGTTCTTTTTCATGAAATCCCGTTTTTCGTTTTAAATCTTGAATTGGAACCCATTCGTGATTTTTCATTGAAATTTCAACTATACGTAATAATTTCCAATCGTTTTCTTCCATTTCCCTTATTGAAGCTAGAATTTTTTCGATTTTTTACACCCGATTAGGTTTTTAGATTTTAGTGTTTTTAAGATACTACATCTTGATGATATAAAATTTTAATCATTTTTTTTATTCAGTGTTTTTTGAAAGATTTAAGATATACCTTTTTTTCAGTTCTTTAAAGTATTCAGCTTTTTGAACGTCTGATTCGTTTTTAAATTTATAATTTTCAAATAAATTGTTAAAAGTACAGTATCCATTAGAATTTTCCGTTATTTCAACCATATCACTTATAATTATGTGTATTATGGAATAATTAGATTTTTCGTAGAATTCATCCAATAGTTTACCGTAAACTGCGGTTAATTTTAAAAAATATTCCGAAAAATCCCCTATATTTTCATTTTTCAATTCCAATACTAATTTAAAGTAAGACTTTAACGTTTCTAATGTTTTTAAAAGCATTTTTTTAATAACTTCATCATTGTTAAAAACTAAAATAAATCTAACGAATGGGTTTGAAAATGAATTTAATGATTCCATTATTAAAATTTCTGCATCTTTAGAATTCAAAATTCGTTTAGAGTGTAATTTAAATAAAATTTGTTCGTTTATGCGTAAAATTTCAAAATATATTTCAATCCATGCTTCTAATTTTTCAAGAGATACTTTTTCACAATTTTTAAACCTTAAAAGTAAATATTCCAAAATATTTTGGAGCCGGTTGAAAGCAGTTAGAAGCATTTTTCTTTCATCCACATTATCTATCTTTAATTCAAATTCTTGGGCATATAAAAGCCCTATTTTTTTAATCCCTAATAATGCCCTTAGTGAAAGGTCAGTATTTCTTTCAAGTTCGTATTTAAAAATTTTTTCAAGCGAAATTATTGCCTCCCTTGAAATTGAAAATGGTGCACCATATGCGCTAATTCCAAGATTTTCAATATTTTCTATGTAGTTTTCGAAAAAAAATTTATTTTTCGATTTTCCATTGTTTGATAATGGAACGTAATTTGACCCCAATAAAATTAGCCCGTTTCTTGCAGTTAAATAATGATTAGCCTTTAAACTACGGTCTATTATGTAATAAACAGTTCTAAGGGTATTTTTAGGTATTTTCCTTGCAGACCGATAATCAATATTTTCAGAGTCAATTGAACGATAATTATTTATTTCATCTCTTTTTATTGATTGTATAAGGTTTTCTATAACATTTTCAGGTTTCAAACTATTTATTGTGTTTTTAGTATAGGGGAGGAGTATTAAAAAGTCAAAATAGATTAAAAAAAACAAAATCCAGATCAAAATGTAATAAGGAACCTCGACACCCCAAATATAAACTGGAATCCTTGCTGTAGGCATGAATCCAAGAAGTAATATTTCGTAGCTCATTGAAATTATATATACAATTATAAGCCCCCAATAAGTCTTATTAAGTAGTAAATGAGTAATTCTAGTTGAATACTGTTGGCTTACCATTTGAATTGCAACGATTGAAATTGAAGCTACAATTCCAACAATTGCACCTTGGGTTTGAGGTAGTGTGCTTAAAATATACTTTAAGTTTTCGTCAAAACCAACATCCCATGAGAAATAAGGAAGAGAATGCCATGCTAAAATTAAAGATGCGGTACCAATTAACAGTAATTGAAACCATTCTTTTGAAAAATAGTAATCCATTAGCATGAAACAATCCTTACATATCTTTGTTAGCATATTATCACTAAGTTAATTTTTAATATAATATACCAATAATACATAAAAATATATAGATTAACATATATTAAGTCAGTAAACAAAGGACATATTTAAAATAAATTCAGTGGTGAATTCATGAAATTTGGATGGATAATGTCAAGTTCCTCTGACATTGAAGAAAGAAAAGATACAGTTAAAGATTCTCTTGAAAGTTCAATTCCTGCAATTATTGTTAAAAAAGATGAAATTAGTACAGTAAGGGAATTAGGAAGCATTGAAATAATTTCAGATAGTTTAGATGCGGATATTGTTTTAGTGACTAAAAAAGATGATTTAGATATTTTAAAATCTGCAAAAGATTCTGGAAAAAAAACTTGCGTATATATTACAATTGAAACAAAAGAAGATGAAATTTACGCAACTAAAGTAAGCAGACTTGATTTTGTAGATTACATAATTTTAGAAGGTAAAGACTGGACAATTATTCCTCTTGAAAATATTATTGCCGACTTATTTAATGAAGATATAAAAATTGTATCTTTAGTAAATAATGTAAATGATGCAAAAGCTGCTTACGAAATTTTAGAAAAGGGCGTTGATGGAGTAGTGCTTGTACCAAAAGATATCAATGAAGTAAAAGAATTTTCAAAATTAATAGATAGTATGAATTTTGAAAATGTAGCTCTTGATTATGCGGTAATTAAAAAAATTGAACCAGTTGGAAGTGGCGATCGGGTTTGTATTGACACCTGTTCAATTATGGAAATCGGGGAAGGCATGTTAATTGGGTCATATTCAAGGGGCATGTTTTTAGTACATTCCGAGTCCGTTGAAAACCCTTACGTTGCAACAAGGCCGTTTAGGGTAAATGCAGGCCCTGTTCATGCGTATATATTATGCCCTGAAAATAAAACTAAATATTTAAGTGATTTAAAAGCCGGAGATAAAGTACTTATTGTTAATAAAGATGGAAAAACAAGGGAAACTGTTATCGGGCGCATAAAAATAGAAAAAAGGCCCCTATTTTTAGTTGAAGCAGAATACAATGGAGAAATATTAAGAACTATTCTTCAAAATGCTGAAACTATAAGACTTGTTTCTGATGAAGGAAAGCCCATTTCAGTTGTTGATTTAAAAGAAGGATTAAAAGTTTTGATAAAACCTGATGAAAATGCTAGGCATTTTGGAATGGCGATAAATGAATCAATTATTGAAAAATAACATAATATCTAAATATTTAATTTTATAATTAACTAATGGTGTAGCTATGGTCAAAGGTCAGACTGTTTTTGTCCAAAATCCGTTTAAAAAAATTGTTAGAGTTGAAAATGGCTTTGTAAGTGTTTACTCATTTAAAGGAGAAAAACATGCGAAAATAGAATATGTTTCGGGAATAGAGTTTAGCGTATTTGGATTTTATTTATCTATTTTAATTGGGGAAGTATGGTTCGCATTTGTTCTTTTAGTTAGTGGGTACAGTATTTACGGCCTAGTTGTTGGCATAGTTACATCATTAATAATTATTGCATTAGGATACCTAAATAATACTATAAAAATTCATTTTATAGGCTACGAAAACTTAGTAATTCGAGGAACTTTTAAAAGAACCCAAAAATTGTTTTATGAATTAAAAGAAAAGCTGGAACTTGAAAAAATAGAATAAATATTGATATTTATCGGTTGGTAATAATTTAGCACAATTAACATAAATTATAATTTTATAAATCTTTTAAGATATATCTTGTAAGCTACATGCGCCATTATAGCCAAAAATGCCGCATAAGCTGCGATAGTTACCATTACAATTTGTTCCATATTTTCACCGCATCTAACTGCCCAATTTTGGACTAGTAGGGTAGCACTGTTCGATATATAAAGCTATGTTCAAAAAATATTAAGACGGGGGTATTAATATAATTTATATCATGTATTTTTATTTTAAATTTGAATTTTGCTAAAATTAGCATGTTATGGTAAAAATTGGTAAAAATCAAATGATTAAATTTTAATACTGAATTAAAATATAAGTTTAAAAGATAGTTAGGCTAGAGGATTATCATGGATCTAAAAATAGGAAAAATTGAAACTGAATTAAACAATATACTAAAAAAAGAAGGGGCATTATACTTTGTTTTAATTGACCCTGATGAAAAAAATTACGCTGAAGTTGCAGAAAAAGTAAAAGATTATGCCGATGCAATAATAATTGGTGGGAGTATCGGGATTACAAATCTTGATGAAGTTACAAAAAACATTAAAAAAATTACTAATCTTCCAGTAATACTGTTTCCAGGAAACGTTGATGGAGTTACTAAAGAAGCAGATGCTGTTTTATTCATGTCTTTGATGAATTCAAAAAATACATACTGGAATATGACTGCACCAACATTAGGGGCACTTACGATTAAAAAATACGGTCTTGAAGCAATTCCGATGGCATATTTAGGAATAGAGCCGATAAGTAAAACTGCAGTTGGATTTGTTGGAGAAGTTAATGAAATTCCACAAAAAAAGCCAGAAATTGCAAGCATATACTGTCTCTCTGCATCTTACTTTGGAATGAGATGGGCATATTTAGAAGCAGGTAGCGGTGCAGAGTTTCCCGTAAGTAACGAAATGATTTTAATCTCAAAAAAGTTAAGCGGGATAAACTTAATAGTTGGAGGAGGCATTAGGTCTCCAGATGTCGCATATGAAAAGGTAATAAGTGGCGCAGATGTAATTGTAACAGGTACACTTACTGAAAAAAATCCAGATGCTGTAAAAGAAATGAAAGAAGCGATAAAAAGAGCTGGAAAAGATAAATTAAAAAATAAAAATTAAAATAATCTATTTTAATTTAATATTGGTTTACCACTACGATTTTTCCATTATTCCATTCTATGACATGATCTTTTGTTTTTGAAAGGTCCAATATTGGCACAATTCCGGGAGTCGGCCGGATTCCCATTTTTTTCTGAAAATCAGTTTGTTCTTGAAACGTACCGCTATTTACCATTGTAACCCCTCGATAATTCCCATATCCATTTATATGAATGTGGCCAGTATGGAATATATCTGGTTCTTTATGTATTGCAAGGTAATCAATATGTTCCGGAGCTATCGGACATCTTCCACCATATGTTGGGCATAAATGCCTTCGTTTCAAAAGTTCTCGCATTATTGACGGTGGGTCAGTATATTGGGCCGATGAAATCTGGCCAATTACATCATCAAAACTTCTACCGTGGTACAGTAATAAATCAAGCCCGTGAATATTTACTAATCCTGGGTTTCCAATAAAATTAATATTTTCTTTTGGAAAAAGGTCAGTTATTGACTCATCAAATGCCGGTTGAGGCTCTGCAGGCCTTAAAGCATCGTGATTTCCAGGAGATACTATTATTTTTATATGTTCTGGAATCTGTTCTAAATAAGCTGCAAATTCTTTATATTGTGAAATAATATCAACGTCGTAAAGATCGTATTCTTGGCCAGGGTAAATTCCAACGCCATCTACAAGATCCCCTGCAATTGAAATATATTTTAATCTGCTGACTATTTTTTCTTCAAGACCTGAAGAAACATCGCCATTTAAAAATTTTATAAACTTTCCAAATGTTTTAGCCATAAATTCATGGCTTCCAATGTGAACATCGGATAAAAATGCAGTAAATAACTTTTCTTCAGAAGATTTGGGAGGATTTTTTGGAGTAATATCGGGCCTAAATGCTTTATCGACAAACATTACATCGCCTTTATCGTTTAGGGTTCCTTCAAATGCGATTACCTCATCTAAAAGAATATCGTTTGGAACATCGCCTTTATCAATTTTATCCTTCATTAAAAGTACCCTAAAAGTCGTGTTTTCATCTTCTATCTCGACAATCTTGTGGCCATTTTTCGTAGAATTTATATCTGAAACTATTCCTGCAATAAATACCCCTGTTTCTTTTTTACGCCTTGAAAGTTGATTTAAAGGGTATGCTTTTTTTTGTAATTTTGACTCTATTATTTTTTTTATAGTATTAAACCGGTCTTTAAAATATTTTACAAAATCATCAAGCGACCCTTCACACGTGGATTTTCCGGTAACATCATATTCATCGTAAATATGAATTTGGGGTTCAATATCCTTTGCAATATACTTTATTCGAGTATTTATGCCTTCTTTCAGTCTTTTAATTTCAAAAATCCTTTTTTTACGCTCTTCTTGTAGTTTTAGCAAATTTTCATTAATTGGAACAGTTAAAACTTCTAGTTCACTATCAAAATCCCTGTCGTAAATAACCATTTCAGTTTTAACGTTTTCTTTTTTAGATGCCCCTAAGTTGTTGTTTTCAATATTATTTACTTCATAATCGTTAGTGTCAAACTTAGTATTATTCTCCAATTTTAAAAAATCGCCTGATGTATAGTAAGCTAAAAAATCAAAGTTTCCATAAGTTTCTAAAATATACTTTAGATTATTCCCTAAAAAAATATCTAAAAAATGAGAGTCTAAAAGTAAAAATTCATCTTTTTTCTTCTTAAATTCTACTACTTTATTAAATAATTCTGAAAAATCGTTTTTATCAAGTTCATTCATCCGTTCATACGATTCAGGGGATAATATAATCTCAATATCTAGAAATTTAGTTATCATAATTTCACTGTTAGTCTGTTTTTTTTAAATTTTTATTGATATTATGGCAAAGATAATCAAGTGGGTGAATTACATCTTTTCTCATACATATTGAATCAGGCCTACAGTAGTATCCAAGACCTTTTCCGCCGTCGTCACGCCAGTTTTTACAGTATTCAGAGTGAGTTATGTGGTTTGTAACTCGATACCCAATATTATGGCTTATATAGTATTTAGTTTTTTCAACGTCAAAATCCCCAATTGATTTAAAAATATTTACTATATTATTTAAAAACCCTTCAATTTCAGATTCAGTCGCTATATCAAGTGCATTTTTATTTACCAGGGTCCCATCCAAAATAGGTCGTAAATTAGGGTCAAATTGGGAAACAAACCGATAAACTACGAAACTTCTTCTAGCGTAGTGAGAAGGAGAACCGCCTGAAAGTACGTCATTTAAAATCTCCTGCATACATGGAGGATGCCAATTTTCGGGAATATTTCCAGAAAATTCCTTTGTTTTTAGCTTTATTCCGCTTTCTACATTAAAGTCCACATTTATATCTAAAAAAATTTCTTCAGATTTTTTTAAAAGCATTTCCTTAATTTCCTTAGGCATTTCTGCGTTTCTTACTTTTTCAACGTAATTTTTAATTTTAAGCCGTATTTTCTCAAAATTAAATATTTTTTGACGTTTTTCATTTAATAGTACATTATTTCCTTCAAGAATCATCCTTTCAAGGTGTAAATCATTGTTTCTAGAATTTGCTGCAATATCGATAAAATCCCAAACATTTACCTTTGATTCACCTTCTTCTAGTGGAATTTTTATAGAATACTCTTCTGCAAGTTTTTTAATGTATATACTATGGTATTTTGAATTCGATGCAAAAATCAGTGTTAAATAATCAATTTTATCTTCAAATTCTTGCGTGTTATAGGGGCTATAAACATGTAAAATATTATAATATTCCCTTAAATACGTTGAATATCCTTCATTTAATAATTCTAAATTTTTATTTTCATTTTTATTCCAAAATAATAATTTTAGCCGATGTTTAACCAGTTTAAAGTTGGAACTATCAGTAATTTCTTCAATTAAGTCTAAATCCCGAATACTGTCTAAATTATCCAAAAACATTAAAAACACGTGAAAATTTAATTATCATACTATATAAAATATCCATTAAATAGTTATTTAAAAAATAAAAAAAGTTTTTAAATTATTTTGTTTTCGTGTTAGAACTTCCAGCTCCACTTATTGAACTTAAAGGGTATCCCATATCAAGTAATTCGTATACTATCTGGGTTGGTGCAAGCCATACTTCTCCGGTTCCCTTAAATGTTTGAACCAGTCCCTCACCTGAAGCCATTGTTCCTAAACCTTTAGAGATAGGTTTTACGGTAAAATCAATTTTTCCTTTTCTAAGTATTGCAAAATTTCCATCTACACTTAAAGTGTCATCCTCCAACTTATAGATTATCAATTCATTTTGTGGAACGGGGATTGAAAGAACAGCTATTCCTGAACCTTTAATTCTTGTTTGGAAAAGCCCTTCACCACCAAAAAGTGCTGAAGATATGTTTTTTTGAGATACTGCCGAAACTTCAAGGGTGTTTTGACATGCATAAAATAAACCCTTGTCAACTATAATTTCATCATCCTCTAATTCAACTATTGCATAGTGGCCAAAAGAGGGTTCAAGCCATATCTCTCCGGTTCCAGTATATTCTGGTTTAAAGAGTTTTTCACCGCTAAGAAGGCTGGTTCCAAGGTTTTTCATGAATCCTTTTCCAACTGCGCTTTTAACTTCAATATTTCCTTTCATAAAGTAAAGGGCGCCTGCTTCGATTGCTACTGAACCACCTTTTAAAGTTATCTTCACATTTTTTAATTTTATTCCTGCTTTTTCCTGATAATAAATTGTTTTGGCACCCCGTCCCGTTTTTGAACCGCTAAGACTCTCATGTGTTACAATTTCAACTTTAATAGAATCATTTTCGAGCATATCTATGGTTTTTAGATTGTTCATTAATCCCACCTGTTACTTATTAATAATATTTATTCGCCTTTTGGTATATGTAATATATTATTTAAATTCACTGAATAAGTAAATTGGACTTAAACATTAGAATTAAGGTCATAAAATGAAGATTACAGCTAAATCTACCAAAAGTCAGTTATTAAATAGTAAAATGATTGAAAAAATCATTAAAACTTCAAAAAACGTTGCAATCATAGGAATTTCTAAAAATAAGGATAAACCAAGTTATTTCGTTTCAAAATATTTAAAAGATGCGGGATTTAATATATACCTTATAAATCCCAAATATTTTGGGGAAAAAATACTTGGAAAGACAGTTTATAAAGATTTATTAGATATAGGCGATAATATTGATATTGTTACAGTATTTATAAGTCCTGAAAAAACTTTCGATGTTTTAAAAAATATTGGCGATAAAAAGCCCGTAATATGGTTTCAGCCAGGAACTTCGTTTGAGTCTACAGTAGATTATCTTTTAAAAAATAATTTTAACGTAGTGCTTGAACGGTGCATGATGTCTGAATATCAAAAATTTTTATAGTTTGGATGTCTAATCTTAAAGTAAAAAGTCCGTTTAGGTGAATAAAACATGAATATTTTAAGACGTGGAAGACTTGGAAGTAGCGTTAAAGAAGACGTGATGAAATTTACAACTAGCCTTGAATTTGATAAAGAAATCTTTCAAAGCGATATTTTATGTGATATTGCACATACAACAATGCTTATGGAGCAAAAAATTGTTTCCATAGAGTTTGGTGAAAAAGTAATTGAAGAACTTAAAAAAATAGCTAAAGTAGGAATGGATAGCTTAAATTTAGACCCTTCTCTTGACGATATTCATATGGTAATTGAAAGTGAACTGATAAAAAAATTAGGTGAAGACGTTGCTGGAAGAATGCATACTGGAAGAAGTAGAAATGATGAAGTTGCAACAGATTTAAGACTTTCTTTAAGAAAAAAAGTTCTTGAAATAGTAAAACTCTTAATAGACATGGAAGAAAATATGCTCTCCCTTGCAAAAGAACATAGCGAAACTATAACTGTTGGATATACCCATTTGCAGCAGGCACAGCCTGTTACCTTTGGACATCAAATTTTAAGCCACGTTTCAGCAGTTGAAAGAGATATTTCAAGATTTTTTGATGCATATAACAGGATTAACATCTCCCCGTTAGGTTGCGGTGCAATGGCCACAACAGGATTTAATATCGATAGAAAAAGAACTATGGAACTTTTAGGATTTTACGAATTAATCGAAAATTCAATGGATGGAGTATCTTCAAGAGACTTTATTGTAGAAACAATGGCAAATATTTCAATGCTTGGAACAAACCTCTCAAAAATCTGTGAAGAACTCATTTTATTCTCTACTGCAGAATTTAAGACCGTTGAAATTGCAGATGAATACACGTCCACGTCTTCGATAATGCCCCAAAAGAAAAATCCGGATGTAGCAGAAATTGCCCGTGCAAAGCTCTCAACACTAAATGGCAATCTTATAACTGTTTTAACAATTATGAAAGCCCTTCCAAATACATATAATCGAGATTTGCAAGAAATATCGCCACATCTTTGGAAAAGCACCTATACCATAATAGACTGTATTAAAATGATTGATGGAATGGTTTCAACTATTAAAGTAAATAAAGAAAGAATGAAAGAAAATGCAGAAAAAAATTATGCTACCGCAACAGAACTTGCAGATACCCTTGTAAGGGAATGTAATATTGCATTTAGAATGGCTCATGGGATCGTTGGGGAACTTGTAAGGACTTCGATTGAAGAAAAAGTTGAAATTAAAGATATAATTTTAGATGTCTTTAAGGCCAATGGGCTTCATTTATCAAAGGAAAAAATAGACTCTGCACTAGACCCTTATGAAAACGTAAAATTAAGAGATGTAATTGGGGGTCCAGCTCCAAAAGAAGTAGAAAGAGCAGTTTTATCATTTAAAAACAAAATGGAGTTACATTCAAAAAATTTAAACGATAAAATGCGTTCAATTGAAGCAGTTGAGGAAAATTTGCTAAATTGAATACCTGTTATTTTTAAAATATACTTTTTAATATTAAAACGTTTCAAATATTTTTTTGACGACCATTGTTGCATAACTTCCTTTATTAAGTGTAAATTTTAAATTAAGTTTATATTTTTTTATATTTAGCTCGTCAGACTTAAAATTACCTATTTCTACATTTTTAGGGATTGAAATAATTGGCCTTTTTGAATATTTCAATTTTCCAAAGGTTATCTTCTTAAAATCAGCAATTTTAATCCGTTCTTTTTTTAAGACTGAATTTATTATCCTATTTTCAAATTCCTCGTATTCTTTATCAATTGCAATTGTTGGAAACTCGATTTTAGCAATATCTTCAAAAACATCTTTTTCCAAATTTTTGTAAAATAAAAATGTTCCACAAGAGTAATCAATGTATTTTCTGTCATCTTTTTGGAGTTTTTCTTTTAAAATTTCCTTTAAACATTCATTCCAGATATAACTCTGGTAAGCGGAAATAAAAAGTTCTTTTAATCGATTATCCACGTAATAAAATGATTTTTTAAAGTCATTTTCATATTTAAGGGACTTTATCATATTTTTAAACATTTTGCTTGTTATCTGTTTTTTTTCAATGTATTTTATGCATGCATCCCAATTCCCCCAATTTTTAGCTATGAACCGTTTTAAATCTTTTAATGACTTTTTTTCACTTTTTGTATAATTGGTAAGTAGTATTTTAACTGCACTTTCATAATTTTCATTGATAATTTCTTTTATTATAAATTTACCATTAAAAACACTTCCAAAACGCTGTTCATCAAAATAATTTGGAATTCCGTCCTTTAAAGTGTCGATATTTTCAGCAAATTTTAAAAAATCATTTTTATCGATATTCCTTGCAACAATTTCAAACGAATTTCCAAAAAGTTCCCCTATTTTTAATGGTTTTTCAATAGTTCCTACATATTCTAAAGTTAAATTCTCTTCATCTAATGATATCCTGCCGTATTCATTTGGAATAGTTATATATTGGGTTGTGATTGCGTGTCTATCTTTTAAACCACAGTAACCAATATCATTTAACGGAATCTTAAAATTCTTTGAAATATATGAAATTGCAGCTAAATTTTCTATCCCTAATTTTTTAAGCCTATAAAGGGAGTAATTTCCATAATCTACAAGTTTATATTCTAAAATCTCATTTACGATAAAGTCTTCGGGTTTTTGTCTTAGTTTCATGCTGTCACTTAAATCATAGTTAGCCGGTCAATTTCTTTTATAACATCTGAATCATTTCTTTTAACTGCTATTTCCCTAATTTTTTCAATTATTTTCAGGTTTTTATTACATAATTCCCGATATTCCTTACAGTATTCGAGTATATTCTGATAATTTCGTTCCAATAGCACGTAATCATATCTTGAAAGTTCGTAAGCTATAAGTCCAATTAAAACAGGTTCTTTTGAGAATAAAAAAGTTGGATGAATCCATAATATTATTTTACCATCTTCTCGTTCAATAAAATTTTCTATTTTTTCCAAGTCCATGAAAACATCAATGTATACTAAAACTTCATTTATTTTAGTATTTTCAATTACCTCGTTTACAATTTTTTCAGAATTAACATCAAATCTTGAAAGTTCCTTATCTAATTGTTCATCCTCAAGTTCGTTCCATTGTATAATTCTATCCCTATGCTCAAATGAAACATTTGCATACGTTTTTTTAACAACTTCAAATGCATTGTCTAATTCAAACGAGTATGTGTTTGCCTTTCTTGAGGTTAAATGAATAATAATAAGTCCGTCATCTGAATTTTTTAAGTTAACTTTTCTTAAATGGTATTTGCGAACTACCGATTCAAAAGAAGAGAGTTCTTCAGAATCGTGGAGGTTTTTTATAAAATGCCTTTTACCATCTAAAGATTGTATGTTAAGCCCTTTAAATTCAACTTCTAAATTTTCGGCCATTATGAGATCTTTTGAATATTCATCAAGATTTTTATAAATATCCACTAAAATTTGCCTTAATAATTTCTTAGAATTCATTATAGTCACCGTATTATCCGCCGTGTCTTAGGTACCAGCCACGATCCATAGTATTTTTTATAATTTTCCCATCATATTTTCCAATTCCAAGTAGTTCTCGATTTTCGTTAAAAATTACAACTTTTCCGTCACCAACAATTTCAATTATTGACGTGTCAAATACATCCCTATTATACAAGAATAAACTTTCGCCTTTTTGGTTAATGACTGCGTAATTTTTAACTATATCTCTTGAAACTAATGTAACTCCTTCTAATGATGGTAAAAACTTTTCTTTGCCCGAAATTTCTTCCAATTCACCGATATTTATTCCGGCACTATAAATATCGTCAAATTTATCGAGTTCTTTTAAAACTTCAGTACTTACATAGATTACATTTTTTGCCTTTCCTTTTAGGATTAAAAAATTACTGTATTCAAGTTCTTCAACTTTTTTTCCAATGTATCTTGAAATGGCGTTTCTTACTGCCAATTTTTCGTTTTCTTCAAGCTTTCTGTGTTTCATAGTATCCCATAATATTTAAAATTTAAAATTTAAAGTTTAAAAGTTAATATTTAAAATTTAAAGATGTAAAGTTTAACATGTAAAGTTTAACATGTAAAGTTAAGAATTTAATTATCTATTTTATATTTCATGTTTGTATATAAAATAGAATGTGTATTTTGCGTTCAATAAATAAAATATTATTCACCAAAATCTGAAAAAGGAGTTTTTAAAGCCTTTTTAATATATCCTTCAATTTTTTTGTCAACATCTTTTTTCATCCGTTCAACGGCATCTAAATTTTTGCTAGAAATACTTATTTTTTCATCCACATATTTCGTGTTTTTTGCAAGTTTTAGGCCTTTTAGTGCGTCAATATCTGAAAAACTCCCATATAAGTTTCTGCCTGTTGAATAAATTTCGTTTTCAACTGTTTTACCTTCCTTTTTACCATAAAGTGAAAATAATGGAAACTTCGTAATTACGTTTGAACCTGCCATTATAAGAGGCCCGATGTTTGTTAGTTTATCAACCCATGTACCAGTTGCAATTTTCACTTTTGGGAAATTCAGCCGTACTGATGAAATCCAGTTCATGTATTCAAGAGTTGTTATTGAAGCACTACCTTCAAAAATAGTTTCTTTTTGGGGATTTAATGAATAAAATGTAATTCTATCAAGTTCAAGTTCCTCAATCATGTTTAAAAGGGTTTCAATATCTTTTTCAGACTCACCTAATCCCAATATTATGGTAATTCCGGTTTTTAACCCATTATCTTTTGCATGGATAAGCATTTCCTTTGTTTTATCAATTGGTTTTCCAGGGCATATCTCTTTATGTAGTTTTTCATTTACTGTTTCAACAGCCCCAACTACTCCTTCAATATTTTCCAAGTTTATGTTTTCAAAATCAATTATTCCAACGTTTAAGTATTGTTTTGACCCTTGAACATAAGAAACCATTTCTATTGTATCATTTAATTCTTCCGTAGTATATCCGTATCCTCCAGAAATAAACTCTAATTTCCATCCGATTCTTTTCATAATTATGCTTTCTGCCAAAATGCTTTCAATTCGCCTTCTTGCCCTTAATGGTTCTTTTATCTTTTGTTTTTGTGTCGACATAAAACAGAACTTACAAGGGTCGTTTAAACTGCAATACCATCCTAAAAAAAGAGCACGTTCTAAACTAACGGCATCTCCATGGTATTTTTCTGTTAACTTAAATGCTTTTATTGAATTTTCTAAAGTGGCTACTGAATCCATATTTTCCCCTGATAGTTTAAAATACTTGAATTTATAATATTTATGTAGATTATGTAAATTTATTTAAAATTATACTGCTAATATTTGGTTTTAAAAGGGATATTTTTTGAATAAACTAAACGAATCTGATTTAAGTGTAACATTGAATATAAACTATAGGGATAAAGTAATTACTCCATCTCAAGCTGAAATTTTGAAGTTAATACTTGAAACAAAATCACAAAATAAAGTTGCACAACTACTTGATATCCCCCCATCAACGGTAAATATACAGTTGAAAAGATTAGAGGCTAAATTAGGAGTTAATCTAGCGTATGCCTCTCCTGCAGGAACTGTTCTTTCAGAAGAAGCTTACCAAATTGTAAAATATTATACTGCCATTAAAGAAAGGGTTTCTAAAACAAAGTTTATTGCGTGTGGGTTTGTAAGTGGGGAGGTTGGAAAAATTCTTTTTGATGATGTGCTTGTTTCTTCATTTTCAAATATTTTAAAACTACATAAATCAAATCTTACCGATACAATTGGAATTGACGACCCGTACTGGAGTTACCGAATTGGAGACCCGATACCTGTTGCATACGACCATTTTTTAATGGTATCAAAAGGCGACTTCAACTTTAAAAATTTGCTTGGAGTAAATTTTTCTGCCCATAGAATCGTTTGGAAAACGTTAAAAAATGAAAAAATTGATTTTAGGGTTTCAAAAGTCGTAAAAAATCCATTTTATGCGATAGACCTCCTTGAAGAAGGATATAGCATGTTTATAAATAAATGTCTTTTAAGATATGTTAAAAAAGAGTATAATATAGAAACTCCCAATTTTTATGAAAAAACGAAATATACAATAAATTTTATTTCAAATGAAGAAAATTTTGAAGAAAATTTTGAAGATTTAGTTTTGAAAAAACATAATGAAATAAAATCGGCTGGTTTTGAACCAATATTATAATAGTTTAGGGCCCCTAAATTCTACCGTATTAGTTTTAAAGTTATTTTTCTAATAACGGGTGATAAAAAGTACGCTGTTGGAAATGCCACAATATATCCTATTAAAAATGATTTTGGCCAAAATAATAAACTATTTAACCTAAATCCATTATTAACTAGTGTCATTACAAGGGATATTATAAATGCCATTGAAAATGACATTAAAAGTGCAAAAACTATTTGTTCATGTTTTTTAGAAATTACCATTGTTGTCCCTTTTTAGTATAAATTTTGTTTAAAATAAAATCAGTAAGTAAGACTTATACTTATAAAAAGTTAAAATAGTATGAATAATTATTGGGGAATGTTTCCTCCTGGAACCATTACCGTAAGTTTTACCTGCTTTACGCCTTTTTGTGATGTAAGTTTGTCTGTTAATTCTTTAATGTTTGATGCATCGCCCCTTACAAGAACTACCTCCATACAGTGGTCGTGGTCAAGGTGCATGTGTATTGTTGCAACGATAATTTTCTCGTAATCGTGTTGAATAGTTGTCAGTTTTTCCATTACGTCTGTAGAGTGGTGGTCGTAAATAATACTTATTGTTCCAGCCCTTGAACCTTCTAAACTATGAATCCACTTGTGTTTTATAAGGTAATCACGAATTGAATCTCTTATTGCCTCACTCCTGCTTGCATAACCCCTTTCAGCAATTATATCATCGAATTCTGCAAGAAGATTTGTTGGTAGCGAAATACTTATTCTGTCCATGTCTACCATGTTTTACCTCCAAATATGTATTAGGTGTTGTAGTTAATGTATTCGTAATATTTAATAATATTATGGAAGTTATATTTAAATATTATATAATAAAAAGGTGAAAATCATGAGCGTAATCATCGGTTACTATGGAAAAAACGGCGTAGTGATTGCAGGAGATAAAAGAACCATTTTATTTAATGGCGAAGAAAAAAAACGTGAAATGCTTGAAGAACTTCTTTATTCTGGAAAAATAAAAAACGATGATGATTTATCAGAAAAATCAGCCGAATTTTCTGTAAAAGTCCATATTCTTGATGACCAGAAAAAAATTAAACAGCTTGAAAATACCCTTATTGGTGAAGTAAGAACTATTGGAAAAGATTCAAAGCGAAAAAAAATGTATCTTTCAAAGGACATTTGTGTAATACTCGATATTGAAAACGACAATATTGTAAAAAAATCAGTAAAAACCGGAACCGGAATAGTTGTTTTTGGGAATAAATACGTGAAAAAAATTGTTGAATTAGAACTTAAAAAATACTTATCCGAAATTTCAAAGATGGATGTTTTAAAAATCAGAACAATTTTTGAAAAAATATTAGTTGGAATTGAAAACCCGACATTGAGTAAAGGTTATGATTTTTTATACTGTCAAAATGCTGAAAAAGATATTGAAAGCATAATTAAAAAAGATTTAAATGATTTACGTGAATATCGGGAAGAACTATCGATAAAAATGGCGGAAATGCAGAAATTAATGACTATTGTAAACAAAATCGCAAAATCAGGCGAAATTGGAATTATAAAAAATGGTAGCTTAGTTTTAAATGAAAGTTTCCTTGCAATTGATAAAATTTGTTTAAACCCCGAAATCTACTCTGAAATAGATATAAACGGTAATTTTAAAGAAGGAGATCTTATTGAAATCCAAAACGGGGAATTAACTGTTAAAGGAACGAATAATTATGTTTCTGTTCAAAAAATAATATGTAATCGTTAAAAATTAATCATTAAATTCTAATTTTTTCCCAAGTAGTTTAGAAATATCTAAAGCTCCAGACTTTATTTCAAACATTTTATTGGATTTTACTTTTGAATTATATGTTTTAAACGGTTTTAAATTTGATACAATATCCACCACAAAATCATCCTTTAAAAAAATTACATCTATGGGGTATTTCATGAAAAAAGTATGGATATGGAGTTTTCTATTTCCATATTTAAATAAAAGACCTTCATTATTTCTAATATCTTTAAACATCAGTCCAAAAGCACGTTTAAAGAAATTATCTGCAATTTTAATTGAATAAAATTTACCGTTTAGGTTTACCTTTTGATTTTTCATCTTTAAATCCACCCTTATAAGGTACGGGAACATATTGTACAGAAGGTCTTTGATTTACAGGTTGCCGGTACAGGTCAAAAAGTTCATAAACTTCTTTTGGAACATCAGTAGTTACTTCAACACCAAGTTCCTTTAATTTTTTAATAGTTAATGGATAATCATGAGTCCATTTTCCACTTGAAAGAGTTTCAGATAAATTTTTTGCTTTTTCTTCGCCAAGTTTGTCTTTTAATATGTCGTAAACAAACTCTTTTACCTGATCTATTGCCTTTCTAGAAATATCTCCTAAAATTAACGTTTCATCATCGAGTTCATCTACATATTTTGTATTTATTGCACTTATAATTGACGCTGCAGGATACTGGCCAACTTGAGGATCCACTGGGCCCATTACCGCATTTTTATCCATTATAATTTCATCAGCAGATAGTGCAATTAAACTTCCACCGCTCATCGCATAATGGGGGATAATAACTGTTGTTTTTGCCTTATGTTCTTTTAATGCAGTTGCAATCTGCTCACTTGCAAGAACAAGGCCTCCGGGAGTATGGAGTATTAAATCTATCGGCATATCCCCAGGAGTCATCCTAATTGCACGCAAAATTTCTTCACTGTCTTCAATGTTTATAAATCGGTAAAATGGAATTCCAAATAGTGCAAGCTGTTCTTGCCTGTGTATCATAACAATTGCCCTTGCTTTTCGGGACGTTTCAAAGTTTTTTATAAATTTGTACCTTTGTAGAAGCTTATATCTAAATAATACCTGAGGGTAAAAAAACATAAATATAAAAAATATCCAAATTAATGAAGAAGGATCCATTTTTAGTTACCTCCACTAAAATGCCGATTTAGTCAAAATTCTTTATATAATCTACTATATCATAATATATATGCTTTATATATTAAATCGGCATAGTTACTTAACCTTATATAACAAACTACCATAGTAAGAATATACTTTTTTTAAGTATACAATTTTTTAACATTTAAGAAGAGGTGCACTGATGAGCAACATTAATATCAGTAGCCTGAAACTCAAAAAAAATCAGCAAAAATCACCAGTTATTCCTGAAGAAGCTATGTGTTTAAAATACGTAATTTTAGAACCAGTTGGATTTCCAATAAGGGTTAATGGCGAGAATTTAAAGGTTAGTGTAGAAGACCATATGCTTTTCAATTCATATGCGAGAGAACAGTGGGAAAATGAGAGCGTAAAAGAAGGTAGTTACTTATTTGACAGTACGATTATTCCCGATTACGCATTTAAAGTAATTTCACTATATCCTAAAGAAGGAGGCATCATAACAAAAGATACTCTCTTCAAACTTGAAAATAGCTTAGATAAACAAAAAAACCCTAAATTTAGAGAGACCAGTTTTGAAGAAGTTATAGGGCAATTTGAAGCAAAGAAAAAGTGTAAAATTATAATAAAATATCTTGAAAATCCGGAAATTTTCGGAGAATGGGCTCCAAAAAATATTTTATTCTATGGGCCCCCGGGAACAGGTAAGACATTACTTGCAAGAGCCCTTGCAACTGAAACTGATGTTCCCCTGTATTTAATAAAAGCTACTGAGCTTATTGGAGACCATGTTGGCGACGGTTCAAAACAGATTCAAAGTTTATATGAAGAAGCTTTAGAAAATGCCCCTTGTATAATTTTTATTGACGAACTCGATGCAATTGCATTAAGCAGACAGTTTCAATCATTAAGAGGAGATGTTTCTGAAGTCGTAAATGCACTTTTAACGGAACTTGACGGTATCAAAAGTAACGAAGGAATTGTAACTATTGCTGCAACAAACAACCCTGAAATGCTAGATTCTGCAATTAGAAGCCGATTTGAAGAAGAAATAGAATTTAAAATGCCCGATGACAGTGAAAGACTCAAGATAATGGAACTTTATGCTGAAAAAATGCCCATATCTTTAAACGTAAATTTTAAAAAATACGTTGAAAAAACCAAAAATATGAACGGTAGAACAATAAAAGAAAAATTTTTAAAGCCTGCCCTTCATAAAGCAATTCTTGAAGATAGAGATACCATAGAAGAAGCAGATCTTGATGAAGTGCTGAAAAAGATTATTAGAACAGAGTTACCGACAAATCTTTACATGTAACTTCTTAATTCTTTTTTTAAATTTTAAAAATTAGATAAAAATTATTTAAAAAGGTTTTTATTGTTTAAATTTAACCTATCATAAACCCACCTTTTTTTAAATTTAAAGAATTTAATTTATTTAAAAAAATCCTCAATTTTAACCTGCTTTCTCTTATCATTTGTAAAGAGGCTATCAATTCCACTTCGTATAATTTCTAATCTCTGTTTTATATAGTCACTTACATTGTATTTTTCAGCCATGGTTTGTGAAACATTCATGTACTTTTCAACTGCCCCTTTTGAAACTGTTAAAATTAACCTACTGCCGCACTTCCTACATACTCCTTTTAGAGGTATTCTTCGATATTTTGCACCACATTTACATCTTACCCCCTGTCTTGAAAATGCCCGTAAATTACCTATCAAATCAGGTACAAAGTGGGACTGTATAACTTTTTCTGCAACATCCCGTTCATCAGTTGCACGTATCTTTTTTGCAACTGCAAGTTGAGCCGAAGTTTTATCCATCATTGAACCTAAGGTTTTATATGAACATATGAGTGGCCCTTCATCAATTTTTAAAGTTTCATGAGTATAGCCAATTCCTTCATACTGTTCATCTTTACCTAGTCTATCTTCTACTGTTTCCATCAATTTTTTAATTTCTTTTGGAGTAACCATTTCTAAGGATTTTTCATAAAATTCAAGAGGGTACTCCCACATTGAATCCATGTTGTGAACTTCACCGTCAACTTCTTTTGGATCCAATATCGTTGTAAGTACTAGTGGAGCATCCATTTGCCCCCCTCTTTTATCAGGTAAAAATTTTTTTGAAAAATTGAGGAATGCATCAAGTAACAGGAAAAATGCATCTTCATCCCCATCACAGTTTCTACGTTTTGATGCGTGAAAATAAGGATGTGCATATCCTACATTTGCTTTACTGTATCCTACAATTCTTCCAACCATTCCTGCAGAAGTGTGAGGAGCCATTCCTATAATCAAGTGTCCAACTAAGTCTTCTTTATTTGAAGAGTTATAATACCTATTTTTTTTATAGTATTTTTCAAGTAAATCATCTATAAATTTTGAAACGTTTAAAAAATAATCCATACACGACTCAGGAACTATTACATCCTGTACTTTTAATTCCAATACCTGTTTGTCATTTTCTAATGAGTTGCCATTTATATCTCTTAAATAACCAAGTTCTTTTAACCGATTTACACTAACATTAATTTCGCAAGGTTTAAAGTGAGTTACAGGAACATCCGTACAGTCAAATCGGGTAGTACCATCTTTAAATACATAAACATCATTTACAGCTCGTAAAATTGCTTTTTCTAAGGGCTCTATTATTTTATCTTTTGAGGTCATTCCTTTAATACATTTTACATCCCCTGGCTTATTTATTTTTAAATTTTCAAGTGCATTGTACCAATAATCTTTTATTGGAAGTTTTATTCTTGTTGGGCCTGTTGGAATAACAGATTTTCCACAAAACGGGCATTTTTTATAAAGGCTAACTTTTCCACAACTGCACATTACATTTGAAATTTCAATTTCGTCAGTTTTTCCCCCTTCAACTGCCTTATTTATTAGCCTTACGAGTGCCCCTGCATTCCCAATTGGAAATAATCCATTTACAGGCGGTTTCATCTTACGGGAAGCCGCTTTTTCTGGCCTACCCATTCTTGCACCCACGTAAATATAAGTATTTCTTCGAATTTCAAAATGCGAAAGCAGGTTTATTAGGTGCATGTTGTTTTTGGCATTGGAAACTTTTTCTTCAAGATTTTCTACACTATCAAAACTATTTTCATAATCGTAGCCTAAAGAATAGAGTAATGGATAATATTCTAAAATAAAAATTTTACCGTCAACTACCTCGTGACAGCACCCAATTAGTTCTAAAAATCTCTTATTTGATATATCTTCAGGATTTTCTAGGTCATAAGAAATCTCCCATTTATCACTATTTTTATTAAAATTACCTCTTAAAATCCAATTTCTAAGCGAATAAATATTTTCTTTGGAGATATCATGCCAATGGTAAGTATAAACTGGATGAAGCGGTGTTTTTGTCGTTATTGCAAACTTTACCGCTTCTTTTGGGCTAGGATTACTTATGAATTCTGTTGAATAGGGTATATTATTAACTTTGAGTATTTTTTCGTACCATTCAACGCACCAACTACTTGGAAGCATTACGTGGTTATTTTCTAAAAAATCCCCATAGTTTACGAGAATATCTCCTAAAAATAAGATTTCTAACACGTCTTTTCTATACTTGATAGCTTTTTCTACAGTATCAATTTTTAAAACACTATGATTATTTAATTTAACTATCGGAGGGTCGATACTATCAACAGGAACAACGCATGTTGCCTTTCCAGGACGTTCAGTCTTTAACTGGGTCCCAACTGCCATAAAATCATCTACTAAATACATTATTGCAGGATGAAACCCATCAGTTGCAAATCCTGTATTTCTGCTTCTACCGTACCTCAATCTAAATCCGCCTTTTTTTGAAGGGTGTGCAAATACTGGCCTTCCGGCAATAACTTCCCCGATAAATTTCGTAACTTCCTCTATTTCACAGTCATCGTATTGAGATAAGTCCTCTTCTTCTTCGTAGTTAAAATCTTCTTTTTCATCTTTAATATCTTCATTAATTTCTTCTTTTTTATTTTTAAGTTCTTTTAACCAATTCCAGCCTTCAATTTCAAGTTTATCAACGTGTCTTAAGATTTTAGGTGCTTTTAAAAGTACTCCTTCAACCAGTGCTAAAAGGGCTCCTCCACGAATTTGGTTTGTTTCAACCCGTTCTAAATCCCTGTGTCCACTAACTTCAACATCGTCTGTTGCCTCACCTGTGATTTCAACAGAAATATTTCTTACAGCAGTTCTTATTTCTTCTATTTTTGGCTGGTATTGAAAAGTAGTGACTTCGGATTGGTAAAGGTCTATTTCTTCACCATAACGCTCAACTTCATCGTCTGTTGGCTTAAATTTATCTAAGTTCATATTTTTCCGAACATAATCCCCAACAAGAACCGCTAAAGCTTGTGCAGTTCCCCCTGCACTCCTTATGGGTCCTGCAAAATATATTGCAAGATATTCCGTACCGTCATGATTTTTTTTTATCTTAACGTGGGCTATACCTTCAAGAGGTGCTGCAACAATTCCTTCGGTAATTACTGCTAAAGCTGTCCTTACTGCCTGTTCAGCACCTTCTTCTTTCCCAAATTCTCCAAATCTACCTTCTACAATTTCTTTTGCAATTTCAAGTGCTGCAGGTTCTTTTCCAAGTTCCATTACCAATTCCCGTATTCTTTCAGAAACTTTTGGAGGCCCCACAATACCTTCAACCCGATCTGCCATGTCTTTTGCCAAGGGAATCTCTACTTTATCCACTACATCATATCCAAGTTTCCTACATTCTTCCGCAATAAAATACAGGTTATTCACATCATTTAAAATCGATTTAAAATATTCAGTCATATTTTTTGAAGCTGAAACATGGAGCATAAATTATCACAAACCATTTCTTAAATTCTATAGATAAAATAGGGTTTAAAAACATATATACCTTTAACAATTAACAAAAAATGTTAAAAAAATTGACAGTGATTTTTATTTAAAAACAAAAATATAATTAAAAAATTCTAAATCCGAAAAATAGGATATTCGCCTTTAAATTTTATTAAAATGGCATCGGGGCTATAGCCTGCCTTCTGTAATTTCGGTGACATTCAGCTTAGCGCATAATGCTTGCACTCACGCAAAACAAAGTCGTTTCATCGATTTTCCAAAAATCCTCAATTTTAAAATATCATAGTCATATTTTTTGGAACCGTGTCGTTTCTATACTTTGTTTATTCCTTCTCAGGAAATCTACGTAATTGAGTGGGCAGAGCTTCCTCCCAGTTGGATAGTCACCAGCCCCCTTACCATAAAAAGGGTAATTTTGAGACATTTAAAAAAGTGACTAACGGCGTCACTTTGTTCCCACTAGATAGCAGTACTTAAAGAATCGCTGGAGGGCTTAATTTCCGAGATCGGGATGGGATCGGATGTTACACCTCCGCTTTGACCGTTATGTCAAAGTGTTAAATTAAAAGTGCATTTTAGCTTTCATATCTTTAAGTGTCCAGATGCCTAAATTATCTCTCGAACTGTTAGTACTAGCGGGCTGAACATCTCGGAAGAACCTTGATGCGTACACCCCTAGCCTATCAAACCCGTCTTCTACGGGAGTTCTCGTTCCCGAAGGAAACGGCTGTCTATTTTCAGGATGAATTTCGAGCTTAGATGCTTTCAGCTCTTATCTCTTGGCGCGTGGCTGCTCGGCAGTGCCTTGTCAGACAACCGATCGACTAGAGGCGCCGACGGCCCGTTCCTCTCGTACTAGAGCCACCTTTCCCTCAGACAGCCTACACATCCAGCAGATAGCAACCAACCTGTCTCACGACGGTCTAAACCCAGCTCATGATCCCCTTTAATGGGCGAACAGCCCCACCCTTGGGTCCTGCTGCAGACCCAGGATGGGAAAAACCGACATCGAGGTAGCAAGCCGCGGGGTCGATATGGGCTCTTGCCCGCGACAACTCTGTTATCCCCGGGGTAGCTTTTTTGTCATCCCTGGCCCCCATCAGTGAGGCACAGGGGTTCGTTAGGCCCGGCTTTCGCCTCTTCGTTGCGTTTTGTTGGCAACAAAGTCAGGCTGGCTTTTGCCCTTACACTCAACAGCGGAGTCCTGACCCGCTTGAGCCAACCTTTGGGCCCTCCTGATGCATTTTTAGGAGGGTACCGCCCCAGCCAAACTGCCCACCTACCGGTGTCCCCTAAAAGGGTGAGGAACATGGTCATGAGAGGGTGGTGTCCCAGGATCGCCTCCACCTTTCCTGGCGAAAAGGTTTCGATGGCTCCCACCTACACTGTACACTCACAACCATGCCCCAACGACAGGCTGCAGTAAAGCTCCACGGGGTCTTCGCTTCCCACTGGAAGTCTCCGGCCTTTGCGCCGGAATGGTAGGTTCACCGGATTCTAGTCGGGGACAGTGGAGGTCTCGTTACGCCATTCATGCAGGTCGGAACTTGCCCGACAAGGAATTTCGCTACCTTAAGAGGGTTATAGTTACCCCCGCCGTTTACTGGCGCTTCGCCCGGTTGGAACCGGGGTTCACGTACCAGCACTGGGCAGGCGTCGGCCTTAGTACACACCTTTTCAGGCTCGCTAAGACCTATGTTTGTATTAAACAGTCGGACCTCCCTGGTCACTGCGACCAGCGATCCCATATTTAAACAAGATCACTGGCACTCCTTCTCCCGAAGTTACGGAGCCAATTTGCCGACTTCCCTCGACTAGATTCATCCGCTACGCCTTAGGATACTCACCTAGGGGCACCAGTGTCGGTTCTGGGTACGGACATCTAGAATCCTTGCTAGTTCCCTTTTCACGGGCTCCAGAGATCGGCCGAACTCTCCTAACGGAGAGCTCATCACTCTTTCATCCGGTTCTCGTTATTACAACTCTCCCCGGACTTATAAGCTTGAATGTCCAGACAAGAACACTCAGCCTACCCAGAAGCGTTGGAAACTAACCTTGTGTTGCCACGCGTATCTAGATGGCACAGGAATATTAACCTGTTTCCCTTTCCCCTCAAAGGAGTTACCTCGAGAGTTAGGACCGGCTTACCCACAGCTGACAAACATTGCTGTGGAACCCTTGCCCCTTCGGCGGTGGGGATTCTCACCCCACTTATGCTGTTACTACTACCGGGATCTTCATTTCTACGAGGTCCACTCGACTTCACAGCCGAACTTCTGCCCTCGCAGAACGCCCCCCTACGGGATCACCTTGCGGTGCCCTTGGGTCTCGGCAGCCGATTTAGCCCCGTCCATTTTCGGGGCCCTTGATCTCGACAGGTGAGCTGTTACGCACTCTTTAAAGGGTGGCTGCTTCTAAGCCAACCTCCCTGCTGTCTTAGACCAAGGACGCCCTTCGTGTTCACACTTAATCGGCATTTAGGGGCCTTAACCCAAGTCTCGGCTATTCCCGTCTCGGACATACAGCTTACCCGTATGCCCTCACTCAGAGCCTACGGCGACGACAGGTTCGGAGTTTGACAAAACAGCGAGGAATTTCTTCCCCTAACCATCTTATCAGTGCTCTACCCTGCCGACTACCTGAACTCTGGCTGACCTGAGAGTCACTTCGAGGGGAACCAGCTATCTCCGGGCTCGATTGGCCTTTCACCCCTAGACCGAGGTCAGAAGAGTGCTTCGAACGGCAACAACTCTGCAGGCCTCCATCCCTCAGTTGAGGGACTTCACCTTGCCCCGGCCTAGATCGCCCGGTTTCGGGTCGTATTGCTGTGACTCCGGGCCCTTAAGACCCCGTCCCTAAAGATTCTGCGGACTTGTTGGTTTCCCTACGCCTTCGATCGTGAAGATCTTAAGCTCGCCACAACAATACACTCCCCGGCCCGTTTTTCGAAACGGAGGACGCAACCCTGGCTCTGTTCTTCGTACAGCCGCCTTGCGACGGTTTCCTTCAGAACAGTTGCCTTTGGGGCCACGCCATTCCATACCTACCTGGTTTCAGGCTCTTTTCACACCCTGTTAAGGGTGCTTTTCAGCTTTCCCTCGCGGTACTAGTACGCTATCGGTCTTGAAACGTATTTAGAGTTGGAAGTTGATGCCTCCCAAATTCCCGCGCGATATCCAACGCACGGTACTCAGGGACACTTCAAACCTGAATCGATTGCGCTTACGGGACTTTCACCCTCTATAGTGTGACGTTCCAGTCAACTTCAGCTTTTCTCAACAGGCGAAAAGAAGGCCCTATAACACCACATCTCCCCGAAGGGATTCAGTTTGCCCTGATCCGTGTTCAATCGCCTCTACTAACGGAATCTCAGTTGATTTCTTTTCCTGCGGGTACTAAGATGCTTCAATCCCCCGCGTTACCAATCCTTACGGATTACAAAAGTAGGAAGTCCCATTCGGAAATCCTAGGTTCAAAGGCTGTATGCGCCTCGCCTAGGCTTATCGCAGCTTACCACGTCCTTCATCGGCGTTTCAAGCCAAGCCATTCCCCAGGTAGGGTAATAGATAAAATTAGACATCTGGATAACACCAGATATGAAAGCTTGTGCACGACCATCATTAATATCTGGTCCTTGATCTATAATATCAAATATCATAGACTGCATAAAGTGGACCCGGCGGGATTTGAACCCACGGCCTCTGCCTTGCAAGGGCAGCGCTCTCCCAACTGAGCTACGGGCCCGGAACTAAAGCCCACAATCATTTAGTGCCTAGTAGCGACCAAAATGTTCTTTTTTTAGGAGGTGATCCAGCCGCAGGTTCCCCTACGGCTACCTTGTTACGACTTCACCCCCCTCGCTGAGCCCAGGTTCGACCCTAGCCAAAGGCCAAGGCCTCACCTGAACCCAACTCGGGTGGTGTGACGGGCGGTGTGTGCAAGGAGCAGGGACACATTCACCGCAGTATTATGAACTGCGATTACTACGGATTCCAGCTTCACGTGGGCGAGTTACAGCCCACGATCCGAACTACGACTAGGTTTCGGAGATTCGCGTCCCTTTTCAGGGTAGCAGCCCATTGTCCTAGCCATTGTAGCCCGCGTGTAGCCCAGGAGATTCGGGGCATGCGGACCTATCGTTGCCCGCTCCTTCCTCTAGCTTAGCGCTAGCGGTCCCCTATGAGTGCTTACCTTCCGGAGAAAGTAGTCGCAACATAGGGCACGGGTCTCGCTCGTTACCTGACTTAACAGGACGCCTCGCGGTACGAGCTGACGATGGCCATGCACCACCTCTCAGCGCTTCAGGCAAGGTCGTCAACCTGGCCGTCATCATGCTGTCGCTCCTGGTGAGATGCCCGGCGTTGAATCCAATTAAACCGCAGGCTCCACCCGTTGTGGTGCTCCCCCGCCAATTCCTTTAAGTTTCAGTCTTGCGACCGTACTCCCCAGGCGGCGAACTTAACGGCTTCCCTTCGGCACCACCTGGGCTCGAGGCCCAGGTGACACCTAGTTCGCAGAGTTTACGGCCAGGACTACCCGGGTATCTAATCCGGTTCGCGCCCCTGGCTTTCGTCCCTCACCGTCGGACCCGTTCCAGACAAGTGCCTTCGCCATAGGTGGTCCTCCAAGGATCAACACATTTCACCGCTACCCCTGGAGTACCCTTGTCCTCTCCCGGTCCCAAGTCCAGCAGTATCCCTGCCAGTCCTCTGGTTAAGCCAGAGAATTTAAACAGGGACTTACTGGACCGGCTACGGACGCTTTAGGCCCAATAAGAGTGGCTACCACTCGGGCCGTCGGTATTACCGCGGCTGCTGGCACCGAACTTGCCCAGCCCTTATTCCTCAAGCTGTTTACACTTGATAAAAGCCCATGCTGTGCATGAGCACTTGGGGTCCCCCCGTCGCACTTTCGTGCATTGCGGAGGTTTCGCGCCTGCTGCGCCCCGTAGGGCCTGGGGCCGTGTCTCAGTCCCCATCTCCGGGCTCCCTCTCTCAAGGCCCGTATCGATCGTAGGCTTGGTGGGCCATTACCCCACCAACTACCTAATCGAGCGCAGTCCTATCCTCGGGCGCATATGCTTTCAGAAAAGAATCGTTCCAGACTGCTTTTCTTATGGAGAATTATCCTCAGTTTCCCAAGGTTATGCTCCACCTGAGGTTAAGTTAACCACGTGTTAATGAGCCGTCCGCCATGGCCGAAACCATAGACTCGCATGGCTTAGTCGAACCCCAATAGCAGTAGCCTCCGGCGGGATCAACCGGAATTTTGTGGCGTAAAAGAATTTTACGCTCACACTCTCGTGGAGTACGTCATTTTTACATTAAAGGAAATGACATTTTATTTGGTCGCTATCTAGGTTTCACCTAGATTGTGGGCTTACATCACACCTGAGTGATTTAGTTCAGGCGATCACTTTGATTTGCATAATATGAAAACGTGTTGTAATATGTATTGTTTTTAGGTATGTAACAATAATTTTTTAGAGTTTTATTTTAAACTTTTATCCTAATAACGTATAAAGTTAAACATATTAATTAAAAAAAATAGAAGTTATCACATCAAAATAACTTCATTTAATGTTAAAAATAATACCATATTGAACTGTAATCTTCAACTTTTTCCCCACGGCTTTTTAATTCGCAAAGATAATTATAAATTGGAACATCCTTATAGATGTACGTTTTTGTAAGTGAAATATTTTTTTCCCATGGGTGAAACTCATAAACTCTGCTTCCATCATTCATTATCATTATAACATCGTGATCCTGATAGAAATTAAGATTGTTTTTACCAAGTTTTGGAACATTAAATACAGTACTATCTGTCCTACAGTACCCAGGTAAAAGCCTTGCTTCTTCTTTTCTCTCCTGTAATGCCCTTGCTATTGGGACACGATAATTTGTAGTTTCTTCTTTTCCTTTTGTATTAAATAAATAGTAAGGCTCAATTCCAATTAATTTTAAAACTTTCCTAAGTGCTGAAGTTTCAAATCTACGACTATTTTCTATTGTAAATACCTGTTGATTATATACTGTTATTCCGCTATTTTTAAGCCTAGATATCGCATCCCTTAAATCTGCTGTGACCTCATAAACATGCTCTACATGGGTAGATATTGCTATTTCTCGAACTCCTGGTTTATTATATTTTCCAAGAATTTCCGAAAATTCATTAGTTATTCTTTGAGGAAGAGCTACGGGAGTTCTTGTTCCGATCCTTATCCGTTCTAAATGCTTTATTTTTGAAAATTCAGATAATAAATAATCTAAATATTCATTAGAAAGTATTGCAGGATCCCCTCCAGTTAAAAGTAGTTCCTTTATACATTCATTTTCATTAAACCAGTTTATAGCATTATTTACTGATTCTTTTGAAGCCAATACATTATCTGAAAATACATCTTTAATTTGCCAATTTCTCTGGCAATAAACACATATCTGGGCACAAGTTTCGTATGGTTTCATTATTGCAATCATCGGGTATCGCCTAGTTACAAGGTCAACTGGTGAAGTATCACTTTCACCCATAAAATCAAGATTTTTGCCACTGCTTCGTGCTTCAATTGTTTTTTCCACATATCTTACCGGAGGAATTACTTGGGCCCGTACAGCATGGTCGTTTCTCCGATCTAAAGAATTATCCATTAATGAAACGTAATAAGGAGTTATTCCAAATGGAATATTATTTTCACGTGCTTTTTCAATGGAATATTTCTCTAATTCAGATACCCTAACCAAATTTTCAAGAGTTTTTGAATCTGTAACAATATTTTTAATATGCCATTTCCAATCATTCCATTCATTAATTCCAACATTAAAATAATCCAAAATTCTTTTTTTATTGTCCTCCCTTGTTTTTGAAACTTTTTTAGATATTCCAGAAGGATAACGCCCTATAAAATGTTCAGCACGATTTGACAGCTTATCCAGTTCGAAAGACCTATTTATTGCAGCTTTTCGCCCATTTAATTTTAGAAATTCTGGAAAATCTTTAGAATATATTCCGGACTTTCCATTAATTCCCCGAAGTAAATATATCATTTCATTTAAAAATCCAAGTGAAATTCCAGTGGTTTCCCCCTTATAAATGTTCCAAAGTGCATTTATCGCAGAAAATTCTGCTAATTTTTCATTTTTTGGAGAAATAATATTTTTAAAAACTTTAATGCATTCTTTCATATTAATTATTTCAAGTTTTGGAAATTCCGTATTTTCAAAATAGAGTGTTTTTTCAATGGAATTTAAATATTTATAAACTTCATGCCTTAGATCGTTTAAATCATTGCTTTTAACCAAAATAGAGTAAAATTTAGTGTCGGTTTTAAGTAATTGTTCCATTTTTAATTGAAAATGGTCGTTTTGCATATTTTCACCTCAAAATTTAAAAAAGGGCCATTTAAAAAAAATTCTAAATTTAATAAAATTTTTAAATTTTTCCAATTTTGTTAAATTTTACTAAAACAAACGACATTAATTGAAAACATATTCTAGATAATAATATTCTAAAAAAATATATAAAAATTGTTATTTTTCACATTTTTGTAGTTGCCATTAAAAATATACTACTACATAATAGCTATATAATAATCATAAAAAGCTTTAAAATAAATTCTATAAAATAACAATAGCTATTAAATGCTTTAAAAATTTATTTAATACTTAAAAATAGCCCAAGTTATAGGGTAAGTATATTTAAGGTTATCTGGGGGAAAAAACCTTAATTTTAAAAGAGGTTGTCTGGTGGTTATGTAATACATTCTTTGGATCGAGTTACCATTTTTAATGTAATTAATGCATATCCTAAATGATTTAAGAAATTTAGTATGGTATATAGAGGCAATAGGCTTATTTTGAAAGAGACGTATTTTAAAGGTTTTATGATATCTATTTATCAAAGCTGTTTTTGGTAGTTATTTTAATTCAATAGTTTTTTAAATAATTTTCTCGTTTTCTGTCAAATGCGATTTTTATTAATCCCATGTATATTACCTTTTTTTAATTGTTACCTTACTTGCTAAGTGTGTCTTTATAGTATATTGCATGTGGTCTTTAAGCATTCTTAATCTTTTTAAGTATGCTTAAATATTATAATTGCATTTAAACTATATAAAGTTTCCTATTTTAAAAATTTTATATTTTAAAGTTTAAGGCGATAACATAAAAAAAATTAAAAATTAAAAAATATTAATTTTGTATTTTACGTTATAGTATTATCTAATTAAAAGAGAGCCAAAATTAGCGATAAATCCACCAATTACAAATGCGGAAATAGTTGTAAGTAATGTAACCATTATTGAAACCTTTAAATTAAATTCCCTTGCAAGTAGTGCAATTATTGCGATACATGGGACATAAAGTAAACCAACAATTGCACCAGTAAATAGCTGAATCGTCGTTAATTCCATTTCAATAAGTGGAATAATTGAAAATTCCCGTCTAAAAATTCCCAATATTAATGGGACAGATGCTTCAGCAGGTAGTTTTAATATTCCAACTACCAAGGGACTCATTAACCTTCCAATTATATCCATTATTCCTGATTCATAAAGTAATGCCGCTAATCCAATCATGCCCATCATTGGTAGTGCCCCTTCTTTTAAAAACTGATTTGCTCGAAGCCAGACTTTTTTAAGTATAACTTCTTTTTTGGGAATTAAAAGTTCAGGTATCTCCATTATTGTAGGATGCCGTTTTCCAGGCAGTAGTTTATTTAAAAGTAATCCTGAACTTATCAAAAGTACTAGTGAAAAAGCATACACTAAAAAAAGTGCGATAATTGAGCGTTCTGCAAGAAGGGATATAAATGCACCAGATTGTGCAATACAAGGAATACTCAAACATATCAATGTAGATGCAAGTATTCGTTCTTTATTTGTATTTAATGATCTTGTAGACATAATTGCAGGAATCCCACATCCATATCCAAGTAATAGTGGAATTATACTTGCGCCAGGTAATCCCATTTTATTTAATAATCCATCAAGTAAAACTCCAAGCCTTGGTAAATATCCGCTATCTTCAAGTAAGCTAAGAGCAAGATAAAAAGAAATCACGTACGGGAATACTAAAGTAAATGGCCACTCTAAACCTTTAACTAAAAATCCGTAGTCCCCAATAAAAATATTTTTTATCATCCCATCTGAAAGTATAAGATTGATTAAACGCTCTATTTCTGGAATTATCAACCCCCTAACTATCGGAAGTAATATATACTTTCTAAGGCCCATTCCAAATCCAATAATAATTCCAAATGAAATCCCTAAAATTAAAATACTAATTGGTAGGCCAGGCCATGGCTTTGTCAATAATTCCCCAAATACTTCACGTTTACTTTTTTTACGGTTTTCAATCTTATTCATTACTTTTTTAGACAGTAACTCTGCTTTTTCCCATATTTCATCGTTTTTAGATTCGTTTTTAGATTTTTCAGGTTTGATAGTGGCTTTTAAATTCTTTTTAATAACTTCATTTAATAAATTTCCCAATTCTTCCTTAAGTTCTTTAATTCCCTTTTTTTCGATTGCAACCGTAGGTATTACTTTTATTCCCAATTCTTTTTCAAGTAGTGGGATATTTATAATATCCCCCCTTTCTTCTAAAATATCCATCCTGTTTAATACTGCAATTGTTGGAATACCGTATTCTAAAACCTGAAAAAGTAAGTAAAGACTGCTTTCAAGATTACAAGAATCAATAACACTTATTACTGCAGAAGGACTTTTTAAGGTTTCAGAGTTATTTTGAGACGCCCTATGACATGATTTACCATTCTTCTCAACAAGATTTCCTTTAAGCATATCAACCGCCACTTTTTCGGCATCGTTTGTGGCATCTAGAGTATAAGTCCCTGGAACGTCGATAAGAATTAATTCCCTGTTATTTAGCGTCATAACTCCTTTTGTGTATTCAACAGTTGTACCAACGTAATTAGCCATACTTACATTTATTCCGGTTAGGGCATTAAAAATAACACTTTTACCAATATTTGGAGGGCCCATTAGTAATACGCTATCCATATCAGCTTTTACCATTAAAACCACCTTTTTCTATTTTTTAGAATTCCCATATAATAAATTTAAACTTACGATGCCTGAAAAAATTAAGGGAATCCAAAACGTAATAATTCTCGTTACTACTGAAACTGAAAATGCTTCATAAGGCATTAATGAATCTAATGACAGAATAAATGTTAGTGTACCTTCAAAAGATACAAGTCCTCCTGGAAATAATGGTAGCATACTGACTGCATAAGCTCCAAAAGTCCCGATTACTGAAATTATGGGATTTATTGAAAACCCAAGCAAATATGCTACAAGCACTACCTTTAATGGGTATAACATCCACACTATTGAAGATATAACTAATAATTTCAATGCCTTTTTATAATCTTTTAACATTTCTTCGGAACATTTTGATGTTTTAAGTAAAAAGTTTGCCATAGTATCCAGGAAGGAATTAACTTTTTTTACCAGTCTTAAATTAGACATGAAATTTCTTTTTTCTTTTTTTACGTCGTTTTTATTTTTTGGAAAAAACTTGTTGATGTTAAAAAATGTGTAAAATAGGATTAAAAAGCCAATTAGTCCTGCAAATGAAAAATATATTATGGACGGCAGTTCTAAATACATGATTCCGATTAGTAAAGCAGCTGCTAAAATCGCTAAAAAAGATAGTAATGAATAAAATTTAGTAACCAGTAGCATTGCAGTAAGTTCAGAGTATGAAAGTCCGGTACTTTGCTTGAGTAAATATATTTTAACAGGTTCTCCACCAAGTTTAACTGAAGGAGTTATACTTTCTACAAACGAACCTATAAGCTGTATTTTAAAAACTTCATACATTGAACAATTCGTACTTTTTTCAATTAGAAGTATATAGAGCGAATATGCACTAAGAAATAATGAAATCACCTGTAATATCACCATGAAAAAAATCCCATAAAGTGAAATTCCAACTATTATGTGATAAACATCTTCTAAACCTAATTTCAAAGCAATAGCTGTAATTACTGCCATTCCAAGGATTAAAAATGAAATTTTTTTAAATCCTATAATTCCCAAAGTTACTAAATTGGTTTTTTCCAAAAATTACACCATTTAAATTATTCCATGTTCTTTAAAAGAGATTTTATGTAAATTATGTAAAAATTTAATTTAACTAAAATTTAGTTAAATTTTAGTTAAAACTTTTTTATTTTCTAAAGCATCGGATTTTAATATTTCAAAATTTAAACTCCATACATACATGATTTTTTAAATGTTTTCATATTCTGAATAACGTATGACTTAGGCTTATAATTTTTTGGAAGTTCACCATATATTTTTGCATAATTTTCCGCCGGTTGACGCACTATAACTCTTTTTGAAATTCCGTTATCAATTATTTTTGATAAAATCTCTTCTTTTTCAAAAACCTGAAGTGCAATGATTATAACATCATAGTTATTGCAATCCACATTTAATCCATTTTCGTTTAATACAGTTATATTATTAAAATTATACTTCTTTATGCAAGATTTTGACTTTTCAACTGCCTCTTTATCAATATCAACAGCAGTAACGTTTGCCCCGGTAAGTTTACTTACGTGTATTGCAGTAAATGGTATAGAACCTGAGCCTATTACAAGAACTTTGTCTTTTGAAGTAATATTTGCTAGCTCAATTTCCCGTTTAACTGTTTTTTCATAATATTTACAGTAGCTGTAAAAAACAGGGTAAATATTACAGCTAATTTTTTCAAGATTTGCAAAGAATTTTTTCATAATTCACCCCTAATTAGGCGATAAATGGTTTTACTTGGATTAATTTTGCTATGTCTTTTCCTATTGCAATTTTCCGGTCATCTATTGAACAGACTAATGGCCCACCATAAATTTGCTTTGCAACTAACTGTATTATTTTTCCTTTTCTAAGCCCTAAAGATGCTAAAAATTGATTTCCATATTGTTCAAGGATTATTCCTTTTTGTCCATGTGGTAAATCAATTAGTAAAATTGTTTCATTTTTTAGAGTATCTGATTTCATAATTTTTCACCACTTTAAACGAAAAATAAAGATTATTGCGTTTTAAAATGTCTTAAATCTTTAATTTATGTTAAATTTATTTTTAATATAAAATTTTTTAAGTTTATTTAAAAATTGTAATCTTACTTAAAGTATATATATTTTTCTAAAATATGACTTCAAAATTTTTAAGAATCGATAGATCAGAATAGTGAAAAACGTTAAAAATCATTAAAAATCGTTGCAATTGGTAAAAATCCGATTTATTTTGAGGAACTGTTAAGGATCCTTTAGATGTAAAATACTGCAAAAGAGCTAAATCGCTTTAAAAATCTACGGTCTTGAAAGAAACCAGAAAATAGCACGTTATTCGAAAAAGTGGAGGGAAGGGGATTTGAACCCCCGAACCGCTACCGGATCGGATCTTAAGTCCGACGCCTTTGACCAGGCTTGGCAATCCCTCCAATGAAACATATTACTTCGCATCTATACCTATAGAAATCTAATATATATACTTTTCGTTTATAATTAAAATTAAGATTAAAATTAAAAAATTTAGTAGAAATTGTTTTCTAAAATTTCATCGAATTTGTACTCAAAATCTTTTGAAATATACATTTTAAGTTCTTCAGGGGTAATTAGCGTACTTTCATAATTAGTATAGTCATCCATCACAATTCTTGGACATGCACAGATAATATATGCATCTACATTATAAATTAAATAGCTTTGAGAAATGTTATTTAATACTATTGGAATGTATTCAATGTTATTTTTCCTTAAAAGTTCAATTACTTTTTCAAATGATTTTAATCTACATTGTCCTTTTTTTGTTGATAAAACTACGCCTATTTTTTTAGGCGGGTTTAGAAGTAATTTTGAAACTCTCCCAACTCTTAATTTTATCAATTTTTTTATTTCTTGATCATTTATTTCAGAAATTTCTCTTGTAATTGGGTTATATATTTTAACAGTTTTTTTAAGTTTATACGCCATCATTAGCGGGTGAAATCTTCCAGTTCCAACAAATAAAACTTTTTCCGCATTTTCAACCGGCGCCCTACATCCTAAAATTACAACCGGGTTAAACATTTTAAGGGCTTTTTTAAATTGAATTGTTGTTGTAACGGTTGTATTTTCCATATCTTCAAGAATATTTTTAACATCTTGTAAAAAATATTCATTTTCCATAAAATAAGCGTGAATAAATAATACAGGAATTTCTGAATGAACATAGGCGAGTTCTTCGTGTCCATAATGAATAATTAAATCTATTCCTAAAATTTTAACTTCTTCGTCGCATAAATCACAAGCTCCAAAACAAGTTTCACCCCAAATCATAAGTTCAACACTTGTTTTTGTTTTTAAATATTCTATCTCTTTTTCAACGGCCCTTTTAAGTCCTTCGGGTGCTTGAAACAATACTTTTGTCGCATTTTTTGATGTTATCGCATTTAAAACTTTATTAGTCTCTAAATCCCACATAATACCACGTCAAATATTTATTTAAATAATCAATACATACTATATAGTTACTCCAATATTATTAATAAACTATAAAAGTGATATTATGACCCAGTTAACTGATGCAAAATCAGGAATAGTTACTGAAGAGATGAAGTTTGTAGCCGACGAGGAAAAAATTGACGTTAATTACCTTAGAAAACTTATTGAAAAAGGTTACGTGGTAATTCCAAAAAATATAAACCGAAAAACGAAGCCCGTTGGAATTGGGGATAACTTACGAACAAAAGTTAATGTAAATTTAGGTACCTCACCTGATTTTATTGATATTTCTTGTGAACTTAAAAAAGTTGAAATTTCAAATAAATACGGTGCTGACGCAATTATGGACTTAAGTACCGGTGGAAATCTTCCAGAAATTAGAAGTCAAATTATGAAAAACACGAATCTTCCAATTGGGACTGTTCCAATCTATGAAGTTGGTGTTGATTCAAAAGAAAAGTACGGTCGAGTCATAGATATGGATGAAGACCTGATTTTTAACGTTATTGAAAGGCAAGCCCAAGAAGGTGTTGATTTTATGACACTGCACTGCGGCATTACAAAACAGAGCGTTGACACATTGAATAAAGACCCTAGAAAAATGGGGGTGGTAAGTAGAGGAGGTGCATTTTTAACTGCGTATATAATGTACCACAACAAGGAAAATCCCCTTTATAGAGATTTTGACTACCTACTTGAAATTTTAAAAGAACATGACGTAACTTTAAGTCTTGGCGATGGAATGAGGCCCGGATGTTTGCAGGACAATACGGATAGAGCCCAAATACAGGAATTAATAACTCTAGGGGAGTTAGTAGATAGATGTAGAGAAAAAGGGGTTCAAGTTATGGTTGAAGGTCCTGGACACGTCCCTTACAATAATATTCAAGCGAACATGCAAATTCAAAAAACAATCTGTAAAAACGCACCATTCTACGTTTTAGGCCCGATTGTAACTGATTTAGCGCCAGGATACGACCATATTACAGCTGCAATCGGTGGAACCCTTGCAGCGGTAAGTGGTGCAAATTTTTTATGTTATGTAACTCCTGCTGAACACGTCAGACTCATGAAAGAAGAAGAAGTAAAAGAAGGATTAATTGCATCAAAAATTGCAGCCCAAGCTGCTGATGTTGCAAAGGGAAATCCTGTTGCATGGAACAAGGAAAGACAGATGGCAGATGCAAGAATAAAACATGACTGGGAAAGGCAGTTTGAAATTGCACTTGATAGCGATAAACCAAAAAAAATGAGGGAAGAAATTCCTTCAAAAGACGAAAAAGCATGTAGTGTATGTGGAGACTACTGTGCTCTTTTAATGGTTGAAGAACTTGGAAAACGATAGGTTTAAAGATATTTAAGGTTTATTTGTTATTTAAAATAATAAAAAATATCATTCTAAAGCTTTTAAAATATCTTCAAAAGGAATTTTTCCTTCTCTTATTAATTCTATTTTTCCATCAATCACTTTTATAATTGTAGACTGCATCCTATGTTTACAGGTACCGCTGTCTATTATTAAATCTACTTTTTCTTTTACCTTGGGGTCTACTTCCTCAAGAGCTATTGGAGATACTTCCCCGCTAATATTTGCACTTGTTGTTGTTAATGGAACTACCGAAATTTTCCTTATAACGTCATTATCGGGAATTCTAACGCCAACATCATTTTTTCCCAAAATATCTGGAAGTATATCTTTTTTCTTTAGTATAATCGTAATTGGGCCGGGCATAAATTTATCAATTAGTTTTCTTGCAGTATCGTCCACATAAACGTATTTTTCAACCTGATATTTTTCGCCCAAACTTATTGATATAGGCTTATTAGGGTCTCTTTTTTTTATTTTGTAGATTTTTTCGATTGCATTTTCATCTAAAGCATTTGTTGAAAGCCCGTATAGTGTATCCGTACCACATAAAATTACGCCACCTTCAAGTACTACTTTTTTAACGATTTCAATTTCTTTTTCAAATTTGTTAAGATTATCTTCTGAAATCTTAAAAGTTATCATAGTATCCCTTTTTTACATTATGGCATTTTTAAGTGCAGATTTGCAAAAACATGTTCTTTCTTTGAAATCATACGTAATGAAGTCGTTTAAAACATTTAAAATCTTTTCTTCCATTTCTTTTAACGTTTCAAGGACTTCATCAACTGTTAATATGTTTTTTGAAATTCCAGTCGCATAATTTGAAACGTTGCAGATTGAAGTATAACATATTTCCATTTCTCGTGCTAAAACTACTTCAGGGTACGCAGTCATTCCTACAACGTGTCCTAGTGGCTTATACATTTGAATTTCAGTTTTTGTTTCAAACCTTGGGCCTTCGGTACAGACGTAAACTCCTTCGTCAAATTTGTAATTTCTTTTTTTAAGTATCTCTTTAGTGATTTTTTGAAGTTCTAAACAGTAGGGTTCAGATGCATCAACGTGGGCAACTTTTCCATCATCACCGTCATAAAAAGTACTTTTTCTTAATTTAGTAAATTCTAAAAAGTCATAAGGAATAAAGAAGTCTCCAGGGATTACATCGTCCCTTAAAGAGCCTACACAACTTAATGCAAGAATACGGTCAACACCAAGTGTTTTTAAAGCATATATATTTGCAAGATAGTTTATCTTATGTGGCGGGGTGTTATGTTCAGCCCCGTGCCGGAATAAAAGAACGGTATCGTTTTCGTTATCAATTAAAACTTTTGAATTTCCGTATTTTGTGCTAATTATCTTTTCTTCTCCCTTATTTAATATAGAAGAGATTCCTGTTCCGCCGATAATTCCAATCATATACTCACCACTATAATGTATTTCAATATAGAACGTAACATATTTAATACAATTTAGATTTGTTTTAAATTTTAATGATTTTAATGTATATATAGTAAAGGTGGTATTTTGAAAATTTTTGGACGTGTAGTAAGTGGTTTTGGAGAAGGGAAATATTTTGTTGGTTTAATTCCGTATAAAAATAAATTTAAAGAGTTAACTGGATTCACACCTTATGAAGGAACTTTAAATATAAAATTAAAAACTTATTTTGATATAGATAAATATGATCCATTGGAGTTTGATGGCTTTGAAATCGATGGGAAAGAGTATTTTGGTGGGAAAGTACTTCTAGTAACACTATTTAATAAATCAGGGAAATTTGTGGATTGTGCAATAGTTTCTCCAAAAAAAACTGACCACTCAAAAAAAACGTTAGAAATTATTGCGCCAGTTAATTTAAGAAAATTCTTATCTTTAAAAAATTTAGACATTGTAAAAATTATTCAAGCCCTAAAATAGATATTATTTTTAGTACTACTTAATTTTAAAGTATTTATTCAAAAGTACATATCCTAAAAGATATATACCCTTTAAAACAGATTGTTAAAAGCTTTGATACTACATTATGTTAATAACGAATACTAAATTATGGATTAAAAAAATGCGAGAACTCAACCAATACGGGTGAAAATATTTCAAACATTAAAAATGCAATAGATGCACTTAAAAAAGGTAAAATTGTTCTTCTTTATGATAGCGATGATAGAGAAGGGGAGACTGACATGGTCATAGCTTCTGAATTTATAACTCCAGAAACTATTCGGGAAATGAGGAAGAATGCAGGGGGATTAATATGCACCTGCATCCATCCGGACTTCTGTGATAAACTTGGAATTCCGTTTATGGTTGACATATTAGATATTGCAGCCGAAAAATACCCTGTTTTAAAAGAATTATATCCAAATGACATTCCATATGATGAAAAGTCAACATTTGCATTATATGCAAACCATAGAATGACTTTTACAGGAATTACGGATAATGATCGGGCATTTACTATTAAAAAATTAACGGACTTGTGCAGTAGTGAAAGATTTTCTGACTTTGGAAAAGAATTCAGGTGTCCCGGACACGTTGCACTTTTACGTGCCACAAAAGGTCTTGTAACAAAACGACAGGGGCATACTGAAATGACGGTTGCACTTGCAGAAATGGCCGGATTGACCCCCATAACTACAATTTGTGAAATGATGGGCGACAATGGAAAAGCTCTTTCAAAAGACCTTGTAAAAAAATATTCAGAAGAAAATAACTTTGTAACAATAAATGGCAAGGAATTGATTGATTACTATATAAATGAATTCTTAAAACAATAGAATATTTTTTAATCATTATTTATTAATTTTTTAATCATTTAAATAGCTGTTTTTATAGTTTAAACAATATATGGCTGTTTTTTTATTATTTACTGATTTTAATGTAGTTATAGTCAATAATCCATACATATGGATAAATACTACGAAAAATAGAAATAATAACGTAAACTAATGCGAGGGAGAATGTGCAATTACTGTTACCATTAACTACGAAAAATACCTTGATAAATTTAAAAATTAGAAATTCAATAAAATCGGAAAAAAATATGAATAGGATAAAAGAATTAGTTAACAAAATGGGTTCTTATACCGAGTTATATCGTTCTACAGTTTTTAGACTTAAAAAACGCGAAAATATCACTAAAAAGCTAAAAAAAGGTAGAAAAAGCATAAAAAAATAATTAATTTAAATATAAGTATATTATAGTTATTTTTAATGGCTTTAAAAGCCATGTTTAATATCACTGTTTTTAAATAATTGCTCATTTAATCAAGTTAGGTTCTAAAAAATTCCAAAGGCATGTTTTTATAGTTTAAATTATTAATTTATTTTAATAATGTTAAACTAGGGATAAATATGGCTATCAAAGTTGGTATTGTAGATACTACGTTTGCAAGGGTAGATATGGCCTCTGCTGCGATAAAAAAGTTAAATGAACTTACTTCAAAAATAGAAATAATAAGATATACGGTTCCAGGAATGAAGGATTTACCCGTAGCTTGTAAAAAATTAATGGACGAAAGAGGCTGCGAAATTACAATGGCACTTGGAATGCCCGGTGGAAAAGATAAAGATAAAGTTTGTGCGCATGAGGCATCGCAAGGACTCATGGTAGCCCAACTGCTTACAAATAAGCACATTATAGAAGTATTTGTCCATGAAGACGAAGCAAAAGATGGAAAAGAACTGGACTGGCTTGCAAAAAAGCGGGCAGAAGAGCATGCCGAAAATGTATATTATATACTATTTAAACCGGAATTTTTACAGAAAAATGCTGGAAAAGGCTTAAGACAGGGTTTTGAGGATGCAGGCGCCGCAAAAAAATAAATACTTTTTTCAAGTTTTTACATTTAAAATATGGTTTAAACTTTAATTTATTTGTATTATGTTATTTATTTAAACCTTGAATTCATCTAATTTTTACTATTATTGGTATTTGACATAAAAATTTATACGTTAAGTTACTACTACCTTTGACTAATAAGAGGG